>CBKWFZ010000393.1:0-4433 GCA_966673785.1 uncultured bacterium | reverse complement strand
AAGTAATAAAACAATGGTTATTGAAAGAAAATGGAGATGGCTTTTGAAGTCGCGAAGGTTACCTTTACGGGATGAGGATCCTGACGCACCTTATTTTTTTGCTGGTGTTGACGCTGACGCGCGTTCAGGCTCACCCATATCAGGTTTTTCAGGAGAACGGAAAGGTTGGATTGAAGAATGAACAGGGTAAAGTAGTCATCCCGGCCCGGTACGAAAGTATCGGGTGGAGTAATGGGAAGTTCTCTGTAATAAACGATGTCACCGGATGTAAAACGAATAATCGCTGGGGTCTCATCAATCTGAACAACCAGAAGGTTACCGCTCCCGAGTATGAGGAACTGTACCCCGCGGCAGGTGACATCATGATCGCGCGCAAGAAAACTCCGGGAGCGGCTGTCATTCGCACTGGTGCAATCACGGTCGGAGGTAAGGAAGTTATCCCGTTTATCTACGATGGCATAACCATCGATTCCTTCAGGGCGATTGTTTTTACGAAGATCGGGAATCAATACCGGTATGGGCTTATCGATTTGTCGAACAAGACGATCATCCCCCAGCAGTATCAGGACATTAAATCGATCGGCACGCTGCGCTACGCAGTTCGCAACTTCGAGGGAAAAATGGCGGTGTTCACCGAAGACGGCAAACAGATGAGCACTTTTTCGATCGACAGTATTTCGCAATTTCATGCGGGATATGCCGTCGTTTTTGAAGGGAAGTATCAAGGTCTGATCGATCGCAACGGTGTTGTACGTCTGCCGGCGAAATATCGGGAACTGAAGATTGAAAATGAACGCACGGTATCGGCGCGTGCACCAGACCAATGGACCTTTCTCTCAGGCGATAATGAACCGATTAAGGAATTCGCTGCCGATTCGGTTGATGTGGTCGATGTCAGCCGGTACAAGATCAGCGTCGCGGGCCAGGTACAACTCACCGACGATGCGTTTAAACCGGTCGTTGACGGTGTCTTTAATCATATCGGACCTTTCGTTAATGGCAGGGCCCGTTACACCATACAACATCTCTCAGGTGTGATTCAGATGGACGGCGCAGTGGTCGTGCCGGCGCTTTATCGTGAAGTCAACCTCGGTTCGAATTTTATTCTTGCCAATTCCGGCTTCGGCGAACGTAACGCCTGGATCCTTTTCGATTCCGCAGGCACCAGAAAGACGACGCGAACCTACGACGAAATGACGTTCTTCTCACCCGGACTGCTACTCGTCCGTACAAAGGGCCATTATGGTCTGGTCGATCTGGAAGGTAAAGAGGTGGCCCGTCCGATCTATGATTCGATTCTAGCCCGTAAAAACGATCACGTAACCGTGAAGTTTCAGGGTCTTTACGGCGTTATTGATCTTTCGGAACGCTGGATAGTCACGCCGCGACCTCATCCGGTACAACTTCTTTCAAGCGATCGCTACCTGGAGTTTTCGCCGACGAATACCAATCTCCGGTCTGCGAACGGAAGTCTGATTTATTTCACAACGAACAGGCTGGATGCAAAGGAGGATCACCTGGTTGAGCATCTTTCCACCGGAAACGTATGGAGGATCGATTTTAACGGTGTTATCGTCGAACGACAATTGTCACCCGATCATCCGGTGGAGGTGATCTACCCCGAATCCGAAGGGCTCAGGGCCGTAAAAAGAAACGGGAGGTTCGGCTTCGTCGATTCGAAAGGTAGATTGCGTATAGCCAATCGTTACGAGGCGGTGCAACCTTTCAGCGAGGGATTTGCGGCGGTTCAGATTCTGGGCAAATGGGGTTTTATCAATTTGCAGGACAACCTCGCAATCCAGCCGGTGTACGAACGGGTGTGGGAATTCAAAAAAGGTCGCGCCCTTGTCACTCAAAAAGGACTGTTCGGCCTAGTCGACACCAATGGGAGGCTCGTGTTGCCGGTGCGTTACGATGCCATTGAGACATTGGCTACGGGGAACCTGCTGATCCGTCACAACGGACTGGCTGGCCTGGCCGATTCTTCGGGAAAGGTTCTGGTCACGCCCAGGTACACCACGGTGGTGGACACGGGGTCCGGTTATGTGATCGTGAGCAAGGATGGAAAATATGGTGTAGTGACAACGCAGGGTGTGAGCACCATTCCGATTTTTTATGACCTGATCCGCTACGACAAGTTTCATAAGCATTTTCTTGCCCTTAGAAAGTCGCCCTGGACGCAACTTACGCCGTAACGAATACCCCGTTACGACTTTCACTTTAGTGGGTATGTTTCATCCGGACTCAGTCAGCAATTTACTGTGACTGCCGGATTATTTTCAGCGCGATTGAGACCAGTTTTTAGTCTCTATTTTGCTTATGCAACGCGTTCCCGGAACCTACCTGCATCCTACCTGCAACTAACCTGCAACCTATCTGAATGGTATGCTCCCGAAACTCTTTGCGCAACCGGTTGTGGTGCCGTGTTGCGTGTAGTAACATCGGTCGCGATTTTTGGAAATCCGGAATAAATTGCTTTTCATCCGAGGATAGACGCTGGCTTTTTTCTTAACCGCAAGGGGGGCGCAAAGAACGTATCAGCCCCGAAAAAAAGAAGGAGTCACCTCGTGACTCCTTCGGGGAATGTTGCTATTTGTTCGATTGTGGTCCGGACTTACCCGACCCCGAAATCGATTGGCGCATATCCGTATCCGCCTGGACGTTCTGCATTTTGTAGTAATCCATCACACCGAGGTTTCCTTTGACAAAGGCTTCCGCCATTGCTTTGGGAATCTCTGCTTCCGCTTCGATTACTTTCGCTCGCGCTTCCTGCGCCTTAGCTTTCATTTCCTGTTCAAGAGCAACCGCCATGGCTCTTCTTTCCTCGGCCTTTGCTTCCGCCACTTTCAGGTCAGCAGTTGCCTGATCAATCTGAAGCTTCGCGCCAATGTTGGCCCCGACGTCTACATCGGCAATATCAATTGAAAGGATTTCGAATGCTGTGCCGGCGTCCAGGCCGCGCGATAGCACGAGTTTCGAAATATTATCAGGGCTTTCGAGTACTTCCTTATGAGAACGGGCCGAACCAATTGAGGAAACGATACCTTCCCCTACACGGGCAAGAATGGTGTCTTCACCAGCACCACCGACGAGCTGTGCAATGCTGGCGCGAACAGTCACCCTCGCGACGGCGATGAGCTGGATTCCATCCGCCGCTACAGCAGCGACCTTTGGGGTAGTGATCACCTTCGGATTAACCGAAATCTGCACGGCCTGAAAAACATCCCGTCCGGCTAGATCGATCGCGGTAGCTTGTTTGAAGCTGAGACTAATATTTGCCTTGTCGGCGGAAATCAGCGCGCGGATTACGTTCGGAACATTTCCTCCCGCGAGGTAATGCGTTTCAAGCTCGGTTGAGGAAATATCGAGTCCTGCTTTTGTAGCGGTAATGAGCGATTCAACCACGACGCGCGGTGGTACCTTCCGGATTCTCATGAACACCAGTTCAAAGAGACCCACCTTCACGTTTGAAAACCGTGCGGTGATCCACAGGTTCACAGGGACGAAGTAGAGGAAGATAAAAAGCAGAATGAGGGCGCCGACAACAATGGCAAAAAGGTAAATTGGTTCTTGTAACATATTATCCATAATAATTAGGTCGGTTAAATTGTTTAGACTTCTTTGAGCTCTTCGACGACAATCTGAAGATTTTCGATACTTACTATTCGAACGCGCGTTCCCGGTTTAATATAGTGTCCGAACGTTCTGACTTCGAAAATCTCGTTATTAAATTCCGCTTTGCCGGATGGACGAAGCGTTGAAATAGTGGTCCCTTGGTCGCCTATTGAAAGCCGGTCTGTCAGGCCTTCGTTCACCTTGCTGCGAATGGAGTCCTTGAGTGAATACTTCTCCCAGGCACCGGATCTGAAACTGTATATTATAAGCGCAACAGTGCTGACCGAAGAGCCGAGGAGAACATACAGTCCCACATCATTTCCGAAATGGCGGTAGCTGATTACTACCGCGACAGTCATAAAGATAAGTCCTAATATCCCTACTACTGTCGTCCCCGGAATGAAGATAACTTCGACCACAAGGAGTACGAGTCCGATCGTAATGAGCGCAATAATGATGATCCACATTACCATTTCACTTTCAACTGCAATAAACCGTACGAAAGTGGCGATTATTTCGTGAAATATCTAAAAAGGTCGCCCGTTTTACCTGCTAGTATGCACGCGCGAACAGGACTCTCTTCAGGGATTTTTTTCCGGAATAGACGCAATTCCCTTCTTCCCCGGTGGCATCCAAGGGGATACAACGAATAGTCGCCTTCGTTTCCTCCTTGATCGCCGCTTCAGTCTCGGGTGTTCCATCCCAGTGTGCGGACAGGAAGCCACCCTTTTCATCGAGTGTTTTCCGGAATTCTTCCCAGGAATCGACACGTGTTGTCATCGCGCTCTGGAACGAGCTTGCGCGTTGATAGATTCCCT
>CBKWFZ010000392.1:0-4435 GCA_966673785.1 uncultured bacterium | reverse complement strand
TTCCTCGGCATATCCAAATACAGATAGGTATTCGGAGCTTCCCGTGTTCGCATAGAGTAACTGAACTTCAGGATCGTTCTCTATCTCGAGATTCTTTTCGCTGTCATTGCGGCTCAGGAACCAGAAGTTCCCCTGCTCGTCAACCTCCTGCGTGGCCATTGGCCTGCTGCTTAGCGGCGTCTTTCCGAGCGCAGTAACAAAATGACAAATTCGCGCCCCCATTGCAAGTTCACGCATTTTGGCGATCCCTTGTTCCCGGGCCAGATCTTTAGTTTCTCCCATGGTTTTTATCAGATTTATTCGCCATTAGGTCCTAAAATCTCATTCCTTTGGCGTTCATTCATCCTAATTACCAGACACGTAAAAACTGATGGAATTGTCTCGGTTTGTGCAACGACCAGGCGTGAAAATGCGTCCTAAGCAAAAAACCACCCCTGCCTAATGCTCCGCAACTACTTCAGGATAGCGCTTCGCATCATGATCCGTCAAAAGGTCTATGCGTTCATTAACATCGCAGGACTGTCGGTAGGAATTGCTGCCAGCCTGCTGATCCTGCTCTATGTCGCCGATGAATTGAGTTTCGATAAGTTTCATCGCGATGCAAACCGAACGTACCGCGTAGGATTCTCGGGACGGTTGCAAGGCAACGAAATGCTTTCAGCAATCACGTCCGCTTCACTGGCGGGTGCAATGAAAGCCGAGATTCCGGAGGTAGCCGAAGTCGTACGTTTTGGACTGTGGCGTACAATGCCGGTAAGCCACGGCGATAAACACTTCACCGAACGCCACATGCTTGTCGCGGATTCCAACTTCTTTGACTTTTTCAGTTTCCCCCTGCTGCAGGGTGATCCGCGAACGGTTCTCCGCGGGACCAATAAGGTGGTTATCACCAAATCTGTGGCACAGAAGTATTTCGGAGACGAAAACCCAATCGGAAAGATCTTGCTGAGAGGGTCGGAAAAAACTGCATCGGAAGTGACGGGGGTAGCTGCCGATCCCCCGGCAAACTCGCACATCCGGTTCGATGTCGTCCTTTCCGGCGAATCGTGGCCTGACTTCGGTAGCATACAATGGACCAACAACAATATCTATACGTACTTCAAATCTTCGGAAGGTGTTAATGTAGAAAATGTAAAGGCGAAGCTGGATGCCATCGTCGAGCGAAACATCGGCAGTGAACTTGAAAAATACATCGGAATGACATTCGAAGAGTTCAGACAACAGGGAAACAACATCGGAATGTTTCTCCAGCCGATGACCGACATTCACCTCAAATCGAATCTCACGGATGAGATCATTCCTAACGGCAATGTTAAATATCTGTACATCTTCGGAGCAATTGCTGCCTTTATCATCCTCATCGCGTGTATCAATTTTATGAACCTGTCGACGGCCCGGTCAGCGAATCGTGCGAAAGAAGTTGGCGTGCGAAAGACCGCAGGCGCTCTGCGAAAAAGACTTGTTGTTCAGTTTTTGTCGGAGTCGATACTTTACAGTGTATTCTCAACATTGCTTGCCATGGTAATCATCCTGGCTTGTCTAGAGCCGTTCAATCTGCTCGCTGGAAAATCGCTATCGGCGCAGGTGTTGTTCACGCCAGCCGCCGCAGGAATGTTGTTGTTATTTTCATTGTTTATCGGACTGCTCGCGGGAAGCTATCCGGCATTCTATCTTACCGCATTCAAACCAACCGATGTCCTTAAAGGAAAAATACGCGCCGGATTCAGAAACTCGACATTGCGCAACGTGCTTGTCGTTTTTCAATTCATGATATCGATAGCCCTGATCTTCGGTAGTATTGTCGTATTCCAACAGCTGCAATACATGCAGGAGAAGAATCTTGGGTTCGACAAGGAGAACGTGGTCAGCCTGTTGCACACCCTGGCCCTGAAAAATAATGCAACAGCTTTCAAAACGGAGCTTGCAAGTCATCCCGAATTCATAGCATCAAGTTTTGTCAATCGCCTGCCCCCTAATATCGACTGGACGAGCGCATTCAGAAAGGGCGGATCCGAACAGGATTTTCTGCTCGCGGTCTATCACGTAGATCACGATCACCTCGAAACCATGGGGCTATCCATGGTGCAGGGACGCTTTTATTCCCGCGAGTTTCCATCGGATACTATGGCGATTATCCTGAATGAAAGCGCCTACCATGCTATGGGTTTTACAAATCTCGAAGAAGCCGAGGTAATATCCTATAACTTCGAACAACCAACATCCCTGAAAGTGGTTGGTGTGATCCGCGACTTCAATTTCGAGAGTCTGCGATCTACAGTCAGGCCGATGGCTGTGCTGCTGGGCGGGGAACCCAATCTGGAAATGGCGATCCGGCTCTCGCCAGGTAATACGCAGGAACAAATCCGGTTGCTGGAAGATATCTGGAAGAAGCATGCACCGGGTTCCGCTTTTGAATACTCCTTCCTCGATCAGAACTTTGACAGTCTTTTTCGTTCTGAGCAGCGCTTAAGTATTATTGTCGTTGTGTTCACCGGGCTTGCTATCGGAATAGCATGTCTCGGACTGTTTGGTCTTGCCGCCTATACGGCTGAGCAGCGTGCACGGGAGATCAGCATCAGAAAAGTAATGGGAGCATCCGTCGGACAGGTAATGATCCTGCTATCGAAAGACTTCTCGCTGCTGATTGTTGTTGCTTTTGCGATTGCAATGCCCCTGGGCTGGTATTTCGCTGAGGGCTGGCTTCAGGAATTTGCGAACCGAATTGACATCAGTGTATGGATGGTAGCCGTATCAGGAATGATCAGCATCGCTGTGGCAGCAGCAACGATTAGCTATCAGGCGTTTAGTGCAGCAAGGGAAAATCCGGTCAATGCAATGCGCGGAGACTAAGAAAAGACCAGCGTAAACGGCTACGATTTCGCACTTCGGTGATCCATCTCGCGGAGTTGTGCGAGCACGGACTTATACATTCGCCGTTCATTGCCTTTCATGGTATCGAACTCATCAAGCAGTTCCTGAAGTTTCTCCCTGAGTTCCCTGGTCTGATCTGTTCTTTCCAGAAATCTGCACCGCTCAAGGCGGTGGACATAATTTGTAAACGAACGATCCATACTGGCAAACACCTGGTCCGCCTGTTCATTTTCACCTGTGTAATGCAGGGACCAAGCGTACGCTATTCGTTCCTCAGCCTGCTGAAAACTCTTCTCTTTGGAAAGCAGTTCACCCACCGTAATCGCCGACTTATAGTCGCCTTTGAGATAAAATGCCTGCAGAAGTTTCATACGAAGGACCGGGTCGTCAGCCATAAAACCTGTCAGCGTTTTCTGATAAAGCGCTATAGCGTCATCGATGCGGTTAATACTGAGATAGGCATCGGCAAGAAGAGTCCGGTTCGTGGCCGTATCAGAATGGCGCAACTGCTTTTCCAGTTGTTCAATCCTGTAGTTGCTGTTCACGACCACTTTTACGCCTTCCGCAACGCGCTCAAGATTGGAACGGTTTCCAAAATGGTGAATGATATACAGGACGCATCCTATGACAGAAAAGAGAAGTATGAACCAGTACCAGCGCTGTTCAGCCTTTTTTTGATACGCGTGATACAGACAGATCGCCTGAAGAATCAGGACTGGTGTGTAGAAACCTAACATAAAGATACCCGTAAACGGTTTTCTAAATATACAAATTCAGCGCAAGATGCCGATCGCTGCAATGAATTTGTCACTTCACCGCGACTGATGCGGCGAGATCGGCCGCTTTACGGGTGCGGGTGACCCGTCGCTCAATGATGGTCTCCCCAATTTTGAGCAAAACAACGATCAGGAGTTTGATAAGAATCCCGAATCCCGGACTATCGCCAAAAGCGTTAATAAATGGCTCCAGAAAGAATTCCTCCAGGACAAAGAGGACGATAGCGATGGAGTAAATAATAGCATATGCGCTTCTCGACGCCTGCACCCGCATAAGTTCTGTCAGTGTTTTCTGCAACGCCTCGTTATTGTCATGCAACTCCCTGTTGGTACGCTGCAGTCTGCGCTCCAGCCTCCCACTGATCCATGTGAGGAAGCGTGTCTGCTCCAGTAGATGCCTGTACTTCTTTGTAAGATCACGAAGCCCGTCACGCGCCTCATCCCGGCTAAGGTCCTCTTTCAGGATAGCGGTGTATCGTTCAAGGATCTCATGCTCACTTTTGAAAAGCTTCGCTTCGCGTGACATTTTGCCCATAGGTAGTCCGTTTGAATTGAATCAAATCAAAGATAACCGAATTGTCCGATTGCATGCCTGCAATGTAAGATACAGGCTGTTAATCACTCAAACGCAGGAGAAGTTAGTCGAGAACGTGCCTTTTCTCGCCATCCGTGTCCTCTTCCTCCTCCGCAATCAACGCGGCGATATGCTCTTTTTCGAAATAGCGGCTAATAAACATCCGGATGGGAACGAGCGCGGCAATGAGAAGCGGGAAGAGAATTCCGATACT
>CBKWFZ010000391.1:0-4465 GCA_966673785.1 uncultured bacterium | reverse complement strand
AGAAATATTTCAACGTCTCATAAAAGGTCCCCTCCAGGCCTTCGAGTTCCCGCCCTTGTGCAAGTTTGTTCTCACAAAATGCATAAGGACTGTTGAACATGAAGTCCTCTGCCAGCGGGTCAACCGATCCAAACCTTCCGATAGCCGGATCATGCATCCGGAACCGGTATTGATACCAGTCCAGACCGAGATCATTCTGGTGCTCCTGGCCCTGAAACAGTACCCGGTTCCGAAGTACAGGTTCGTATCTAACGCCGTCACCGGTCGCCACACTTCTCAGACGATCTGCCTGATACACGTTGTATGTTAGTCCGAACGGGTAGTAATCTACCGATTGCAAAATGCGTGGTGCCCTGGCGCGCTTTTGATGGATAATATACAGATCGTCAAAGTAAACATCAAGAAGAGCACTTTCATTTGATTCATTGATCACATAAATGTACACATAGCCGTTCACCTCGGGCGTAAAGGAAATCGTCAGCTTTTCAAACTGCTTATAAGCGCGCTCAGAAACGGCGTGAGCCGCCGCTCTCCTGAAGACGTAATTTCTGTCGAAGTAGAGCAACACCAGGTAGGCTTTTGGAGCGGTTAATGTCTGTCCGACGTCAGAGCAGGCTGTTGGAAGGGCGAGATTCATGCTTTTGTAGAGCCTGGGATTCTCTGCGTTCGTCACGCCAAAAGATGTTGTCACTGCCGAAACAAGGGTGGTTGCGAGAATATTTGAGGGTGACGTGCTTACCGTGTTGTACCGTGCGAACACCTCCGCATAGATCGCGTCACCCGCTTTTACGCTCAGGCTTTTTGAAGGACCAACGGGGGTTGCAACCGTCGCGTAACCGTTGCAGCGAGCAGAATAGGCGGGAGAGAAAACCTCGGGGCTGGACAATGTAAAGTTGTTTCCAATCGAACGCGTTTCCGTGATATTTGAAAATCCATAGCTGATTCGTTCCTGGTTGTCAAGCAATGGCTCCATGGTAGCTTTGTAACAGTCTGCCTGTTCAACCATGCCATAGACGGCGCGAACATTCCCCTGATAATCACGGAAGAAGTATTCATAGTCGAACGTCGCACCGTTTGGCACCGCCCTCCCCTCAGAAGTCTCAACAAAAGACATTTCGCCGTTGTCATAATGGAAGTCACCGGCGTAATCCGTTCGCCACACGATCCTGCCTCCGACCAAAATTTCCCGACTCAGACGATTCCCATCCGCGTCGTACGAAAACCGGATCTTGTCAGTTCGTACCGGACTCAAATCCGCGCGTGTGAATTCAATTTCCTGCGGGAGATTGAGGACATTATAGGTAATCTTTGTTATCGACTTGTTTTGATCCGACGTCAGGTTTCCTTGAGAATCATAACCGAATTCGGCCAGGGATGTCCTGACTCCGGGCTTATCCGAAAACCCGGCCGCGTGAAGGCTGTGATCTTTTACGTTGTTCAACCGGTTTCCAATGTATTTGTAAGTAAGGTCATCGATCTTCTTTTTCAATCCGTCAATCATACCATTGCGTATCAATGCCGAAGCGTTTCCTCCACCGATGTTACCGTTCCGGTCATAGTACGCCACTTGTTCGTCAAACATTCCCGTGGCGCCTGTCCATCCCGTTGCCGTCCGGGAGGCAAACGCGCTTTTCCGAAACCGTCCAAATGCATCGTAGTCGAAGGAATAGATTTTGACTTCGTTCCGTTCTGGGACTTCAGTTCTCCAACTCAACGCCGACAAACGGCCATCGAAATATTTTCTCCCGACCGAATTGCCGGGTAGAGCGGGAGCGGTTTCGAACATCGCTTCTAATCCGAACAGATCGGAAACTGCTTCATCAGGCGTTTCCGGATCGGTTGTTACACGGTTGATTCCGGTGAGCCAGCCCTGAATGTTATACGCAAAGTCAATGGATTGAATAAACGGGGATCCGTTAACTGAATGCACGTTCTTCTCCACGAGTTGTCCAAGCTCATTATATTTCATTGAAGCGAGTAACGTCCTGGGATTATTGTTGATCTGATGCCACGTTTGAAGAAGTCGATCCCGATGATCGTAGGTAAATTCCTCATGGATCGTTGTTGCTCCAGTTGGTCCGTTGTGCACCCTTTTTCGCTTCTCCACGTTGCCTGTAACCGCGTTCAGGGCTGAGCTGATCGTTTCACGCTTCTGAAACCCGTTTTTCATGATAGTCTGGACGGGGCGGTACTTGCGGTCATAATACACGACCTTGTGCAGCCACTCATCACTATTCAGGACACGTGTTTTTGAACCGGTCTCGTATCCGCGTATAACCGGATCGAATACCTTTAATGCAGTGCCGGGGTTAATCATTTCACTCTTTGAAACAATACCCGTCTCGTCAAAAGGAAGGTACGACAGCTTATCCCGGTCCCAATCGGGATAATGAATGAAGTTATAGCAATCATAGTACTTGATCGTTAAGAGACGGGTTTCGGAATGGGCAGGAAAAGCGCTATTTGTATAGCCAATGGAATTGGAAGCCCTGCTTTCATAACGGATCTTTGACCGGGAAGCAGCGTCTTCCAGATCGGCGCGCGTTCCCGTTGTCGTTCCCCTGATTATGGGCCTGTTGTGGATATCATACTTCGTAAACGTCCATTCTTTAGCGGGGCGTTGGCGTCCATCCTGGGTCAGCACAAGCCTGTCCCACTGATCGTAGATCATATGAACCCAATCGGATCCTGGAACCCTTTTTTCGGTAAGCCGGCCATTCGTGTCATAGCGATATTGGAAAACCCACCGGTCGAGAAAGCTTTGCTTTTTTTGGGAAGCGGCATATTCAGGTAGTCGGGCCGTTGCTTCCGGGGGAAAGACAAATCTCAGCAATCCGTTTACGTCGTAGATGTAATAAGTCTCAAACCATTGGCTCCCATTGCCCTTCTTTTCACAGATTAGTCTGTCTTTTATATCCTTGTATCCTTTCTGAACCAAGCCGTTTTCGAGAATGGTCACCGAACGCGTCAGTGAGTTTGCCGGATAAAAGCGCGTTGCCGAATACTCCGACATTCCCACCAGATCCCGTAGCAAAAGCACCTCATCTCCGGTGTTGGCATCGAATGCATTGGTGACAGGGATGCTTTCCGCGTCGGTGTGCCAGTTCCACCCCGGGGCATAGCTCTTGCTCAGGCGATTCAACGGAGACTCGTCGAATGAGTTCACGTGAAAAGGTTCTTTGTCGCGCACCACATCCGGAGTGCCGGCATAAAATTCAAGTTGCTCCTTCATCGGATCCGAACGATAAACGCCATTTGCCTTTATCGTATAAGGCAGGAACGCTTTCGGCTCTCTGCCGTAAGGATCAAATACATTGAAAGACACAACGTCCTGCCTGGATGGTGACGCAGCAACATCAATAGTCTGGACCTGTGTACCGAGACCATCTATGTACTTGTAACTTAGTGCGCGTTCCTCCGGCGGTAGCGACTCAATAAGCTGGTCGTCGGATATGGCCTTACGATACGCTTCCGTCCTTACATAGTTCAGTCCGCCTTGCAATCTTCCCGAAGGCGTCGGGTTCGACCGGATGAAAAACACTCCTGCAGTTGCAGAGATTCGAACCCCGGGATGAAGAATACCATAATCGTTGATATAATACGAATGCGCAGGCGATGACGTTAGTTCGATTGAGCGAACAGTTTCATAATCCTGCGCACCAAGATGGCAGGCAAAAACGCTGAAAACGATTACCAGCAGTATGTATTGTTTATTAATAGATTTCATCTTGTCGGATTTTAGATGATAGCTAAATCGATGGTGTTGGACGTAGCTGTATTTCCGCATCCGTCCTTCACGACACATCGGACCTTGTATCCACCGAGCTGACGGCCCGTAAATCCCGATGGCGGGGTACATGTTACGCCGCAATCACTGTATTTCTGCCACAATCCATTCGATGATTGCATCTGCCATTCATACGTCAGTGTACCGCACCCGCCGGAAATCACTGATCTGATCACCGTCCGGTTTACATCCATCGGATACGTAGTGCAGGTGCCGGCGATGGGCTGAAGATGAACGGGCGGAATATCGATTAAGTAGGGACCGTCAACGCACAGGGATACGCTCAACGGATTCCCTACTTGCAATGTGTATTCGGCGGTAGCGGATCCATACTTCGGATGCGATTTTCGAAGTCTGACCTTGTAGGTTCCCGGAGCCGTGTATTTGTGCGTCACTGAGGTCAGCCCGGTTTCTTTTTTTGTTCCATCGCCAAAATCCCAAAAGCTTGTGATGTTGCCGCCGTCGCGCTGTTCATAGGGCGTTCCAAATCGAAGGGATTGATTTACTGCTCGGACTCCCGAAACCGTTATACTGGCCGTTAACGATCCAGTCCTGGCGTCCTGGATGGAGTGGTAGCTGAAGCCTGATATGATATTTGAATCATGATCGCGAACCTGCGACAACCGTTTCATGACATCGTACTTGTAGGTGGTCACCCGGCCATTCGGATCGGTAATG
>CBKWFZ010000390.1:0-4466 GCA_966673785.1 uncultured bacterium | reverse complement strand
AGATAGCTATTCACTGGCGAAACAGCTAAATTGCAGCTCATCGCGTCTGCCTTAGTGCAAGTAGCAATCTGAGAATCAGTGAATTCTTTGAATCCTCACAGGAACTGTCGTTGTACCTGACCTTCACACGGCTACTTCGATAATGACCGATTAGCCTGTCCAGAATCGAAATTTTCATCTTGTTGGTAATCAGAACCTCGTGCCGGGCAGTTCCCTTGCCGTTCGTAAGCGAGACAAAATTTCCATACCCTTTCTTGCTACTCATTACTTCCCCGACGACGGGCTCACCGGCATAACCGCGCAAGTCAAAGGACAACGCTGTGGTTTCATCTATCGCATACTCCAATTCGTCATCCCCTATTTTCAAAACAATAACCTCATACCTGAACATCAACCATCCTATATCGTCGTGTTCCTGAAGTAACTGAAGTTTTATCGCTGAAAACATTAAGAGAACAATTAACACACAGAACAACGTCCCGGTGATAACAGCCGGAGTCGGCTCATCGTAAACCAACATGAAACACAAGAATAACACAATCATACAAAGGCTCCCCCACCGGTATTTGTTGCCCTTTCCGTTTCGCCTGATGACTCGAAAATTTACAAACTGATTTTCGATAAAACTCATTCGATTAAATTAGAACATATTTAGCACAAGTGTTCTCTCAAGTATGCTGTGCATCATGACAAGATTTACAAACCGAAACAAGCCACTCGATCGGTTCTTTCCCGATATTTCTTTTTGCATAACGTTTGTGATGAACTTGAGTAGCACGACCACCACAATACACGCAGCTCCAGTTATCCCTCTTGAGCACGACATACCGTTTTCGTTGCCATTCATCCGATTTGAGATACTCATTCCTATAATAAGCACGCCTTTCTTTACGTCCTATTTCAAACCGTAATTGTCTAAATAGCCATATTCCTATCGCTGCGACTATTAAAACCAAATACTGAGAATTCATAACACCTGGCTAACTCGACTTCTTTTTGAAAGATTCAGGATCCTTACTCTTTTCAGAATCGCTGCTGTCTGTCGTAAACAATAGCTCAACCATGGGTAAACCTCACTACCCTAATACCTTCGGCTCCCCCCTGAAACTCACCATCCAGTTGATACCAAACTTGTCGGTGAACATCCCGAAGTATTCGTCCCAAAATGTTTTGTTCAGTGGCATTGTGACATGTCCACCCGTGGAAAGGCCATTAAACAGCCTGTCCGCCTCTTCTTTGCTGTCGGTGGTAATCGAAATGGAGAAGTTGTTGCCGGGTGAATAATTAGCAGCCCATTCGCCACCCGTGTCGCTGCCCATCAGCATTGTTTCTTTGCTTATCGGAAGGGACACGTGCATAATCTTGTCCGCGTCTTCCGCGGGAACAGGTTTACCTCCATCAGCAGGCATATCCTTAAACCGTCCGATGTAAGGAAAGTCGCCACCAAAGACTGATTTGTAAAAGTTAAAGGCTTGTTCGCAGTTACCGTTGAAGGTGAGGTAAACGTTTACGGTTGTCATTGTATTCAATGTTATTGATTGATAGTCTTCTCAACGTCGGCGCTCCATCTTTCTCCTTACGTTGAAATTCGAAACGGAATAGTTCCACTGCGCTTTCCAGTCACCTCATAATGTCGATGGCAACAACGCCCCTTCCGTAACCGAACTAAATTAAGAAACAAAAACCAAAATTCAACGCAGAATTCCGGCTGTGAAACAGGACACATTATGAATGACTGTATATCGTGTTCCTTAACCGCATGCGTGATCGCGTCAGCCTTCGGTGCGTAACGAGCGCACCGGATTTGCATTCGCAGCCCGGATGGACTGATAACCCACTGAGAGCATTGTCACCAACAGCATAAACAGTCCCGTAATGAGATATAATGTCAACGGAATCTCTGCGTGGAAAGAATAACCAGCGAGATAACTGCTCACCAGATACCAGGCAATGGGATAACCAATAACTAAACTTACAATAACAAGAAAAGTGAAATCGCGGCAAAGCATAAGCATAAGTGCTCCAACCGAAGCTCCCATTACCTTCCTGACTCCTATTTCGCGGGTTCGTTTCTCGGCCATGAATGACGCAAGGCCAAATAGTCCCAAACATGAAATCATAACGGCAATGAAAGTAAAGCTTAATGAAAGCTTTCCCATAACTCGTTCCGTTTGATACTCACGGTTGAATACCTCATCGATGAACGTGTACTCGAAGGGGTAGTCCGGATTATGCTTCCTTAACACGCCTTCTATCTGACTGATTTGATCAGTAACCGGAACCTGCCCGGAAAGTTTGACGAAGTAATGCGAGCCAATATTTTCAGAATACATGAAGATCATGGGCTCAATTCCGAATTTCAGATTGTCGTTATGAAAGTCATTGGTCACACCAACAATTCTCCCTCTGCCATTCCACATTTCCAACTCAGCACCTACCGCATCCCCCAGATCCAAACCCATCACTTCAGCGGCCTTTCTGTTTATGATATAGTTTGAACCATCCTGACCCTCAATGAAATTCCTGCCCTTCAGCACCTGAATATCCATAGTGGGAATAAATTCAGCATCACAACGGTAGATCTTAAAACTGATTGAAGAATTATCAGGCTTGCCGTTCCAGACAGGATCGGTTGTAGTAATCGGAACAGTAAAAATATTATTTCCACCAAACGCAATACGCTGAACAAACGGGAACTGCAGGAGGTCATTCTTGATCGCCGGATAGTGCTTAACCATTCCAGCGTTTTGGTCGATCACTATTACGTTGTCCTTATCAAATCCAAGATCCCTTTTACTGATATAGGATATTTGTCTGTACACGGCAATGCTCCCGATCACAAGGACGACAGAAGTTGCAAACTGAACAACAACAAGGGTTTTTCGCAACGCGCTTCCGGAAAGACCCGATCGACTGTCTCCTTTGAGAACACTCACTGGATTAAAACGCGACAGAACGAATGCCGGATAACTCCCTGCCAGCACACCGCACACCAACGTGATAATTATGGCTCCGGATGCCAGTGTTGGGTTGGTTAAGTCCATTTGGACGGACTTACCGGAGACATCATTGAATAGCGGAAGTAACAATTGAACGATCGCCAACGCAAAAATGAGTGCGATGAATGCCAGCAGCACCGCCTCCGCAATAAACTGAATGATAAGTCCACGTTTCTGCGCGCCTATTGATTTCCGAATACCTACCTCCCTGCTTCGGCTTGCAGACCGGGCAGTAGAAAGGTTCATAAAATTGACACACGCAATTACCAGAATCAGCATGGCGACTACGCCAAAAAGATACACCTGCTGAATTCTTCCGCCATTGCTGACACCATTGAAAAAAGTGGAATGGAGTCTCGACTTGACAAACGGAAAAAGGAATGCCTGGGTCGTGCAGTCAGGGCAGTTCTTCCTGATTATGCCAGAAATTTTATGATTCACGTCGTCACGTTTTGACTTCAGCATCACCACTGTTCGCAGGCCGCCACTTTTCCAGTTTTCCGTCCACGGGTTCTCATCCAAAAACCGTTCAAACGGAATCACGAAGTCAAATTGCAGTGAAGAGTTTGCAGGAATATCAGCAAAGACACTTGTTACGGTAAGTTCATACGCTTGCCCTACCAACAATGATTTACCCACCGGATCCTCAGCATGAAATAGTTTTGCAGCAAGACGCTGAGAGATGGCGACGGATCCCTGATCCGTCAGCGGCATTGTGACGTTGCCTTTTACAATTGGAAAAGTGAAAATGTTGAACAACGCGGGATCGGCATAGATTCCGGTTTCGTTATAACTTTCATTACCTGCCTTAACCAGCAGCTCAGTTTCGTAGCTATAGTGAGCCGCAAGTTCCACCTCCGGGATTTCGCTTTCCATTACCGCTTTTAATTTTGACGGTGTGGCCGGATACGTCTCAATTCTGCCGTCCGAATAGGTGTTATTGATAAGTACGTTAAAAATGCGGTCTGAATTTACATGAAACCTGTCGAATGAGACTTCATCGGTTATCCAGAGGAGAATAAAGATACTGGTCGCTATTCCAAGAGTCAGTCCGAGAATATTGATGAATGCGTAAACCTTGTGGCGAAGCAAATTTCGCAAAGAGGTCTTAAAAAAGCTCGTGATCATGAGTAACTAGTGAATAGGTTCGGCAGGTTGGCAATCTAATAATCGTACCAGAATCCTCCCGGCAATTCTGAGCATAAAACAACAATAATACGCTATTTCTTGTTCTTAATCGGACACTGGTGTGTCAGTTCTGAACATAACATGGTATCGGTCTTCACCTGTCATAGCCGGGGCCTCGATCCTGGTGACTACCCGGGCGCCTTACCCGTCTTCAGCGGTCACACTGGCAACAGTCATAACGATCATCTGCATCTTCATTGCGGCCCGATCTCGGCAGATCAAATCTAAACAGGCACTGCTTCAATCGCGCGCAAATCAATTCTTTTAAAAATAAAAGTC
>CBKWFZ010000389.1:0-4468 GCA_966673785.1 uncultured bacterium | reverse complement strand
ATTCTCGGAAAATCGGATTCAACGCAAACCGATTCAACAAAAACAGCCACACCGGCAAAACAGCTCGAGGATGCGCGCGACGCCATCAAGGGTCTTTTGAAGAAGAAAAAGTGACGTTGAACCTACGCCTTCAGCGATTCATCGGAAGGAGTAGTTACTGTGGTCCGAGTGACCGTATAAATTTGTGTTCAGCGACACCATTTTTTTGAGATTTGGTGCTGAACGTTTGAGTATTAGAACCGCATAGCCCCACTATGTGGATGAGGCCGGATCAAATCCGGCCTCTTTCATTCTAATACAATGAACCGAATGTCGGGTACATAAAGATTGAAGAACCCACGGCCGCCCTGGATGTTGGAAGGATAGTTTACCGGTTCGCTCACGAATTCGAAAAAGCCGAACCGGTTGTCAAGACGCATCTCGAGGTAGCGGTAGTAGTCTTCGCTGATGTTGGAAAGATAAACAGCTATGGTATCCCCCTTGTCGAACTCGCGGGGAAACACACGGAAAGTCTCCCCATACGCTTCGCCCTCAAAGTCGTCATCATTCACAAGCCGCGTAAAGTCTCGGGGATTAAGGACGTTGTCAATTATATCACTGGAGTCGATCTCAAGCACGTTGATCATATACCAGTTCTTTTCCTCCGGATCACGGAAGGTATAGGAAACCTGGGCAAGGGTGTCGTCGAAACCATCAAAGTAAAGTTCGGCATCGACTCCGGTGAATAATACCTGCGGCTTTACCGTTGTTGACGCCGTCACCGTGCCGAGTGTTTCACTGTTAACGGTCAGTGTGTAGATCTTTCCCGGAGAAAGATCTATATCAAGTCCTGCGTAAACACCCTTGTCCACACGTAATAGTGTGTCGATAACGTCGTCGTGGCTGATGGTTACCAGCGCATCGTTGACGGCAATCTGGTCGATCACGTCTTCGGGGTCGCTGTCATCAGTTGCGTCGAGCGCACCGAAGGTTCGCGTCACAAATACCACCAGCGACTGATCCGGAACTATTTGTGTTGAAATGACGAGCTCCGGTTTCACCCGCGGAATTCCGGTGACTTCCAGTGGATCGGGAACACATGCAGAAAAACCTAATGCAACCGTCGCAAGAAGACAGCGTACTCCTTTTCCAAAACGAACCATATCCATCAGCACTTGCATCATATCATAACTTGAATCCGTAACTGACAAAAGGCAACAATCCAAATAAGCCCGGCTGTTCATAACGCAGTGATCCATCTGCCTCATCCTCCTCAATGGAAATCCCGACCGGGTTCGTCCGGTTGTACACGTTGTAGACGCCGGCAAACCACGACCATTGATATTTTTTCCCGGGCTTCGCCCTGAACTTTATCCCTGCATCAAGACGATGGGCATCAGCGAGCTTCACCGAATTGATATCGGCATAGACCGGAATAAGGTCGACGCCACTCAGTGAAGGGGCGAGAAATGCGTACTGCCCGATAACGGGAGTAAACCGCGCTCCTGAAATAAATTCCCAAACCGCGGACACAGACCATCGTCGCGAAAGCGCGTATTGCATAACAATCGCGCCGTTGTGCCTCCTGTCATAACGGGAGCGATACCATGCTCCGCCATTAACCTCGTCGAACCTCCGTTGCGACCACGATAGCGTGTAACTTAGCCACCCTGTAAAACGGCCTGCATCCTTTCGCAGCAGGAATTCCAATCCCCAAGCCCGGCCTTCTCCCTGAATCAGCCGTGATTCAAAATCCGTGTTAAAAAAAAGATTTGTTCCTTCTTCATATCCGATCAGGTTTTCCATTGCCTTGTAGTACGCTTCCGCGCTGAAGTAGGCATTCGCTTTAGGCAATCGCTTTTGCCAGGCAAGGGCAACCTGATGCGACGACTGAGGTGCGACGCTCGCGGTTACTGGATACCAGATATCGGTAGGCGATGTCACCGCGGAATTGGAGATACGGTGAATGAATTGCACCATTCGCGAGTAACTGAATTTGATTGCCTCGTCATTTGCAAGAGCATAACGGATCGCGAGTCGCGGTTCCGGAAAAAGGTAACTTTTGCCCGTCACAAATCCCGATGACAACCTCGCCCCGCCGTTAATTCTCAATCGCTGCGACGGACTCCATTCGTATTCCGCGAAGGCCGCGGCTTCCGTCGCAGCACGACCCTCAATTTCGCTGGTTTGAATTATCTCAGCGAAGGCGCCTGCCGTGTTAACAACGTTTGGGTTAAGCGTGTGCCGGACAAGGTCAAGTCCCGTGGTTATCGTTGCGTTCTTTCGGATGGAATCTCTCGAAAACTGCAGGCGTGCGCCATAGTCTTCGATATCCGATAGCGCCAGGAGTTCGTTTTCTTCAAATGAATTGCTTACGTCGTATTTGTATTTGGTCCTGAAGAGTTTCACTTCAATGCGCGAATTTCTGCGCGCGGCGTGTTTCCACACCACCGACTGCGTGCTGTTCCCTGAACGGAACGTGGTCGTGATGCCATCCCCGTCGTTGTTGCGATCACGGAAATAGTCCAATATGTCTTCGCCCGCATAATGGGCGATCATTACCTGGTCACGTGGTGTTGGCTTTAAGATCAACCTGGTATTGAGGTCATAAAAAAAGTAGGGAAGATCTTCTCCAACGGCCTTCACAACCTGATCGATATAGGTTCTGCGACCCGCCACCCAAAAGCTCGCCTTATCTTTTACCAGGGGCTGCTCGAGGTACAGGCGGGAAGCTATCAAACCAATATCCCCGCTCAGATGCGTTTCTGTCGCAAGTCCGGATCGCGACTCCACATCGAGGATGGATGACAACCTGCCGCCATATTGAGCCGGAAACCCTCCGTTGATGGCTTCGACCTTCTGGAGAATATCGGGGTTGAAGATAGACAGGAATCCGAAAAGGTGGGCCGTGTTGTATACCGGCGCTCCGTCCAGCAACACAAGATTCTGATCTGCCGCGCCTCCGCGGACAAACAGATCGGCTGTCCCTTCGACCCCCTTGACCGTCCCCGGCAAAAGCTGCAGCGTTTTAATGACATCTGCCTCCCCTCCAAGCACGGGGATAGCGGTAATCTGATTTTGTGTCAGAACATGCGTGCTGGCGCGGTTGCGGATAAAATTCTCTTCCTGATAATCGCGTTCGCCCGATACAACGACTTCACGTAATTCACTAACGGAAGGCCGCATAACCGTTTCTAATGTTGTGTCTGATTGAATCGCAATTCGTGTCTGGACGATCTCGTAGCCGACGAATGAAACCTGTATTGTCTTCGGGCCGGGCTTTACACGTACGACGTACTGACCCGCATTATCGGAGGACGTTGTGACAGAATCCGGAAACACGAAAATGTGGGCAAGCGGCAGCGCCTCGCCATCACGATCGCGAACTGATCCCTGCAGCCTGACCTGCGCAGAGGCAGTCGCCAGATTCAAGAACAATATCGCCAGAACCACCCACCTCATAACATACTTTCCCGAAGTTAGTAAATCGGCTGAAGCGGTATTGCAGTTTCTTGAGCAGCTCATTGATGATCGTACGGGCGGACAAGGTAAGGAACAGCCATCCCTACGAAAAGTTATACCGCTGGTAAATTGTCCGTGCGGCAATTGAAGGTCGTTTGTTACATTAGGAAACGCGTTCAATCCATTCACAGACTAATCCTACCATCAAATGCGAACACTCGTCCTTAGCATCATGCTTGCTGCTATTCTTGGGCAGGCTCAGTCACAAAAGACCGGAATATTTGATCAGACTACAGATATCGGAAAGCCTAAAAATTCCGGCTCGACAACATACGACAATAATGATCAGGTCTACACGCTGACCGGAGCTGGTTACAATATCTGGTTCAACCGGGATGAATTTCAGTTCGCGAACACGAAGCTGAAGGGCGACTTTGTTCTCACCGCGAATTTCGCGCTTCAGGGGGAAGGCTTCGATCCGCATCGCAAGATCGGATGGATGGTTCGCGCATCGCTTGATGAAGATGCAGCCCACGCGAGCGCGGTGTTGCACGGCGACGGACTTACAGTGCTTCAATGGCGGGTGATGAAAGGCGCGTACATGCGCGATCCCGAGGATGAGATATTTTCTCCCAAGAAAAACTATTCAATCCTTCAACTCGAAAGGGCGGGCAAAACCCTCATCATGCGTGCCGCGCATGAGGCCGAACCGTTACAGATAATCGGAATGACCGATGCCGTAACCCTGCCTGATGAGGTTCATGCCGGTTTGTTTATTTGTTCGCATAACGCCGACCACACCGAAAAAGGGATTGCCTGGAATGTGCGTATAGATCAGCCGGTTCGTGATGACTATAACCCGGACCGCGAAGGATGGATCGGTTGCCGCATGGAGATCATCGACGTCTTTAATGGCAGACGGAAGGTAATCCATGAATCGACCGGACGATTTGAAGCACCAAACTGGATGCCCGACGGCAAGAGGTTGCTCTTCAATGAAAATGGTTCCCTTTACACCATACCCATC
>CBKWFZ010000388.1:0-4469 GCA_966673785.1 uncultured bacterium | reverse complement strand
AGCGTTGAAGTCTTCCGCTCCCGGTCCAAGTGCCGTTGGACTCATATTCAGCTTTCGTTCCTCGAGCGAGAGATTGGAATGCATATCCGGCTCCGTCGCATCAAGCCACCAAGCGTCGATGCCAAGGCGGTTGAGCTTGGTGTCCAGCTGACTCCAGAACAGTTTGCCGGCCTCCACGTTAAACGGATCGTAAAACGTTGATTCATAGCCGGGCCCAACCCAGTCTTTGCGCTTCTTCTCGACGTTGCGGGTAAAGAGGAATCCTTTTGAGTTCATTTCATCATAATGCTCTGTGCCGGTGTTAAACTTCGGCCATACGGAGATCATGATGTGTGCATTCAGTTCATTATGCAACTGATCGACCATGCCTTTCGGATCAGGGAAACGGGTCTTATCAAAATCGTGTGAGCCCCATTTCGGGTCTTCCCAGTATTGCCAGTCGAGAACGATGTTATCGAGCGGAATACCTCGTGTGCGATATTCCTTCACGACATCGATCAGTTCCTGCTGGTTGCGGTAACGTTCGCGGCTCTGCCAGAAACCCATCGCCCACTTCGGAACGATCGGCGCCTTGCCAGTAAGTTGGCGGTAGCCCGCGATCACTTCGTCGGCATTATCACCTTTAATGAAATAGTAGTCGATGTTATCGGCCACTTCCGACCATAATGAAAGCCGGTTCTGTTCTTCGGTCGAAACGGGATCGAGATGCTTCACTGCCAGGTAACCTCCGTCAGGGATCCATTCGATTTTTATAGATTGTTTTTCACCCTTCTTCACAGGAACGCGGAACTTGTTCGTCCACGGGTTCCAGTTCTGCCGCCACTTGTCGAGGACCAACGTACCCCCTATCCATACCTTGATGTAGCCGGACGAGTAAACGAGGAACTTGTGGTCGCCTTCCGCATCAGAGGCAAACTCGCCTTCCCATACGACGCGCGTCACGTCTTTCGGAAAGCTGTCATACTGCGGGGTTTCGAGGTATTCGTAGTCGATCTTGTCTTCCTTTCCGGTCTTCTTTACACCGTCTCTCGTGTACCACGTCGCGGTAAGTCCGCCGGATTCGCCTGCGGTCGTAAAAAGCTGCAATCCCGAGAGCGGTTCGTAATCACGGGGGTCACCGAATTTGGAAATTGAGTAGTTATAAGAATGGCACCACGTCGACAATGTTGTGCTGAACGAGCTCGACGTCATCGCCTTTGTAATTCATCTGGCCATTCTGGTGGCCACCGAGTCCGTAAAAAGCCTCGTCTTCGGGTGATTCGAAAACCTGGCGGATAGTATAGCTGCCTTCAACTGTTGAGGGAGCGAACTGCTTGCCGCCACCCTGCTTCTCCTTTAATATAGCGTTGCCGTTCTGGTCAAAGAACGAAACCTCACCTGTTTCCAGGGAAACCGTTGCTTTCAGGGAACTGGTAACAACAGAGACAGCACCTGAGGATTCCTCCACCTTAAATTGTGGTTTATGCTCCTGCGGCACGATCATCAGGCTGTTTTTGGATGAGAACTCACCGGTTGGCGTTGCGGAAACACGGATGATGTCGTCGGAAACGACGCTGAGCCGGACCTTTTTGGCCTGGTCGCCGCCGACGGAAACCACGATGCCTCCCTGAACCTTCTCATAACGAGGGGCTTTCGGAGCACATCCGGCTATAAAAATGAGTGCGGCAAAAAGAAATGTTTGCGGGAATCGAGTAGTTAAGTCTTGGGTCATAGGTGCAACCGAGAGCGAATAACATTTTTCGAAAACGGTTGCATAAATTTATGTGTTGTGTGTTCAAACGAGGGTACCAAAATGTTCAGGATAGGGTGTCCGACCGTTAACAGGGGGTAGCATTTTGTTTCCAAGTGGGTGATAAATTGTTAATTCATCATTTCTTCACCGATTTCGCGGGCGATACGTCGACCATTTCGGAATCCGCCCAATCGGCCGGATAGCCGTCAGCGTGCCTATTCGCATACATATCGTGCGCTGATAATCAACATAGTTACCAACTAAGCCAGAAGGGATGTCCTCTTTAAAGGATGATCAGGAGAGCAACGGAGATGGCGATTA
Organism: uncultured bacterium; assembly: GCA_966673785.1. Taxonomy (GTDB): domain Bacteria; phylum Bacteroidota; class Bacteroidia; order Cytophagales; family Cyclobacteriaceae; genus Ohtaekwangia. Next base: position 2,416 of record CBKWFZ010000388.1, on the reverse strand, counting down.
CCAGATAGATAGCGATTTCGATAGCGAGCATCATTCTGGTTTTGCGTTTGAGTTTTTCCATCGTGGTGACGTGATGAACAAATGTACCGGCGACGGCCAAACAGCAGGTCATTCAAACGTTCAGATTTGGGGTATGTTTTGTTTAATTTCTCATCGAACAGGCAAGTTATGGAGGTTGGTCCGGGGATAGCCAGGTGCCTTCGACTTCGCTCAGGCACCGGCCCGGGTTCACACCTTTGAGCTTGCGGTCTTCCCTATCCGTCGGATTATGAAAAAGCAGCGGACGTGAAATGGGGCGTGTGGTTAGTTGGATAGCCGGAGCGATTTTTCCCAGCGATATCGGTTCCATTCGCGTCGTGCATATGACACCCTTTCAGGGCTCATATATGTTTTCCAATTCTTTACCATGGGACAAGCCCCACGGCTATTGAATGAATACAGGGCTAAATCCAAGCTGCCAGTTGCCAGCTGCCAGTTGCCAGAAGCCAGTTGCCAGCTGCCATTTGCATCGTGCTGTCATTCGCTCCTCAACGAATCCACCGGGTTGGCTACCGATGCGCGAACTGCGTTGTAGCTGATCGTAAGCGCGACAATAAGCATCACGAGCACAAAACTGATCACATAGCTAAGCGGATCGATCGTCGTACGATACGTGAAGTTTTCCAGCCAGTTGTTCAGGAAGTACCATGAGATCGGAATGGCAATGACGAATCCAATCACAACAAGCCATACGAAATCGAGGCAAATCAGCCGCAGGATGCTCGCGATATTCGCGCCTAGCACTTTTCGTACACCAATTTCTTTCACCTTTCGCTGAACGACAAACAACACCAGACCATAGACCCCGAGGCACGAGATCAGTATCGCGATGCCGGTGAATACTTGCACCATCATGCCAAAGTTCTGAAAATTCTCATATTGCGAATTCAGTTGTTCATCCAGGAACGTGTACTCAAACGCTTTTTCAGGAAAGGTTCGGTTCCAACTTGACTCAATTGCAGACAACGTTTCGGTAATCTCCCGGTTTTCAAACTTGACAGAAAGTGTATTGAACTGGTTGGGTCCAACTTCGAGGACAAGCGCTGAAATGGGGGTTGTGAGTGATGAAAAATTAAAATCACGAACGACGCCAATAACTTTGCCGAGCTTTCCCTCCCTGTTGATGGTCTTGCCCAGCGCAGCTTCCGGTGTTTCCCAGCGAAATTCCTGCACCGCGGTTTCATTCACTACGAAGGCCTCCTGCATATCCGTTCCGAAACCTTCATCGAAGCCGCGACCGGCTACGAGGTCGATGCCATACGTATTAATAAAATCGAAGTCCACAGAAATGTTAGCGATGAACATGTGGTCCTGCTCGGAAAAACCCTCCGGAATTGTGCCCCGATAGATCGCGCCCAGGCCCGGAGCCGCCGATGACAATGCTGTTCCTTTGACGCCGGCCTGCGATTCGATCTCGTTTCTAAACACTTCAAGCCTGCTACGAAACGTCGAGTCGTTCTGACGGAAAATGCTATTGAGGTTGTTGCTGAATAACGGAACGTTGACGACGAGATCTTTCTGAAATCCGAGGGGACGATTTTCCAGGTAACGCAACTGTTTGATAATAAGTAGTGCGCCGCTCAACAACATGCACGCAATAGTAAGCTGAAAAACCACCAGCGCGTTCCGCAGTGCCTTGCTACCGGTTTGCGTAATGCCCGCGCCTTTTAAAACATTTACCGATTCGAACCGTGAAACGAAATACGCTGGATATCCTCCGGCAAACGCGGTAACAAGCAAAAGCAGGATTACGGAGCCCGCAATAAGAACTGCATCCACCGCTTCCGCGAATACAAGCTGCTTATTCAAAAGTTGATTAAGCACGGGCAGCGTATAATAGAAGATGAAGTAGGAAAAGAGCATGGCACCCAGACAAAAGATGAAACTTTCCGCGATGAACTGGAAGATCAGCTGATGCTTTTGCGATCCCAGTATCTTCCGGATTCCTATCTCCTTAATGCGTGAAAACGATTGGGCCGTGCTAAGATTGATATAATTAACGCATGCGATGAGCAGAGTCAGAATTCCAACTCCGATAAAAATATACAAGTTCGTCATATTATTAACTGACGACGGTTCCGCCAGAAGCGTACTTTTGAGATGTATAGCCGGCACGGGCATAAGCGTGAATACCTGACCAACGAGGAATTGTGGATTCGAATATTTTTTCAGAAACGCCTCCATGTTCCGGTCAATTGCCTGCGGATCAGCACCCGGCCTTAGCAAGACGTAGGTATAGGAGTGACTAATGATATAGTTTATCGCGAGATTATTTCTAAGAACGGTCGCCCCGGGCTCGTTCTCCATATCGAACATGTTGTGATAAGGAACCAGCATGTTGAACTGGATATGGGAGTTTTCCGGAAATTTCTTTACC
>CBKWFZ010000387.1:0-4473 GCA_966673785.1 uncultured bacterium | reverse complement strand
AAGATGCCCAAGATGGATGGACTCGAAGTGCTCGAAAAAGCGAAGGAAAGCGGACTACCGACCAACTTCGTTATTATTTCCGCCCATGGAACACTTGACGTCGCCGTCGAGGCGGTTAAGAAAGGTGCCTTCGACTTCCTTCAGAAACCATTCGACCTGGGCAGACTTGAAATCACATTAAGGAATGCGCTCGACAAGACGTCCCTGATCCGCGAAACAAAAAGTCTCCGGAAAAAAATATCGAAGAAATACGAGATGGTGGGTGATTCACCGTCCATTGCATCGGTTAAGGAAATGATTGAGAAAGTTGCGCCCACGGACGCGCGCGTGCTCATTACCGGTCCAAATGGTTCCGGCAAGGAACTTGTTGCGCGCTGGCTCCATGAAAAAAGCCGGCGTTCGAACGGTCCTCTCGTCGAAGTCAACTGTGCCGCTATTCCTTCAGAGCTGATTGAAAGCGAGCTCTTCGGCCATGAGAAAGGTTCGTTCACTTCCGCGATCAAACAGCGCATTGGAAAATTCGAGCTCGCCGAGGGCGGGACACTCTTTCTTGATGAGATCGGTGACATGAGCCTTAGTGCCCAGGCAAAGGTGCTGCGTGCCCTGCAGGAAAATAAGATCACGCGCGTTGGTGGCGACAAGGAAATCAGCGTTAACGTTCGGGTCGTTGCGGCTACGAATAAAAACCTTAAAAAGGAAATTGAGGAAAGCCGGTTCAGGGAAGACCTGTATCACCGGCTAAGCGTCATTCTCATAAAAGTGCCGGCGCTGAACGAGAGGAAGGATGACATTCCGATGCTGGCTGAAAAATTTTTGGAAGATATCGCCGAGGAATACGGCTCGCGGAAAAAAGGAATTCACGCAAATGCGTTACGTGCCCTTCAGGAGCACGACTGGACCGGAAACATAAGGGAACTGCGTAATGTCGTGGAGCGACTTGTCATCATGAGCGGAGATGAAATATCCGCTGACGACGTCAAAAAATACCTGTGATCAGGCGTTTTCTTCGGCTACCGGCTTCTCCTGAGCTTCCTTTTTGCTGTATGTAGGACAGGTGTACTGGCTGCATGCAGAAATGAACGCCGCTAACGCAACAAAGGCAAGAATCTTTTTCATCGATCGCATTTTGGTTAAAAACAAAAATATCATTCTTTATAAACAAATCAAAAGCCGGCAGCCTCAAATACTTGCGAAAACCTTGCCAAACCCTAAAAAAAGTACACGTTTGACGTTGTCACTTAGGCGTGATGGCATCTGCGTTGTTTGATCCCGGACCAGCATTTCAGGTAACCGCACCCGTGTTGGAGGGCGGGCGAAATCCTGATGATATAACGGCTCAGTGCAAGAAAATTACATTCCCGGGCGATAATGCGGCGAATTCGTCAGGAGAAGGCAGGAACGTCCTCAAGGGGAAATGCTTCGAAACCGAAACTTCGCACGACACGGATAACCTCATCAATATCGATCACATCCGCGCATGCAATCCTGAGGATGCGGTCGCAATCCCCGAGGTCGAAGTTGGCACGATATCCCATCGTTGATCCATGGAGGACCTCAACAATGTCATGCGCTACAACCGGATCGACTACGTTAGTTCTGAAAACTTCTACCATGATGATGTCATTAGTATCCCGCCCTGTTTCGTTCCCGGGCCATACAGATCATTTCCATATCGTCCTTGTACCACTCGACGAAAGGTTTGGCAAAATCGACGCGATCATCTTCGAGAATGTCTTCGAACACATCCTTGATTGATTCTGTGTTTTTCCTCCAGTCATGCACCGTGACGGCGAGATAAGTGCCTTTCTCAATGACATAAGGCTCGCAGGCGTACCTTGCCGCTTCCCCTTCGTACATTTCCTGAGCCGCCGCGCGGTAGATCATAGCCCCATCTTTCATTTCACATATTCCGTAGTAAGGGCGGTCGAATCCGCCTTCGACGAGATTTGCCAGGCGGTCAAAGGCGGCTCCAATATCGTGTGGAAAATTTTCCACTACCAGCCCGAATACACGGATCTCCGCTGTTAATTGAATACGTTCCATTTGCAGTATCGGTTAAGCAAACCTACGCCATTCGAAATTATGTTCGCGGGTGCGAATACGGCATACAAAGGGGTTGATTAGGACAAACGCAATAGATATTTTTGGAACTTGCAACATCGCGAAGGAGCGTTTGATCTTCAATCATTCTTTCAGCACAACCAACCCTCACCATGAAACATATAACCATCCTTATACCGAAACAGGCAATACTGGGAAGTATTGAAGGCCCTCGTCAGCTGCTCACCGGTGTGAACAGCTATTATGCAAGCCTCGGCAAACCTCCGATGTTCAAAGTTGAACTGGCTGGAATAACGAAGGAGACTGCACTGGTCAACGGTACATATACGATCACCACAGAGCGCACCATCGACCAGATTGAAAAAACTGATCTTGTACTCGTTCCCGCCGTCGACGGAGATCTCTCCACGGCTCTGCAGGCGAATGCAGCCTTTATCCCCTGGATTACACGGCAATATGGATCGGGAGCCGAGGTTGCCAGTCTTTGTATCGGCGCTTTCCTGCTTGCATCGACAGGTCTGATCCGCGGAAAGAAGTGCGCAACCCACTGGATGGCGGCAAACCAGTTCCGCACCATGTTCCCCGACGTGAACCTTGTCGCTGAAAAGATTGTCACCGACGAAGACGGAATTTACACCAGTGGCGGAGCTTACTCTTACCTTCACCTGGTGCTTTATCTGATTGAAAAGTATTGCGGAAGACCCGCTGCGGTGTTCTCTGCAAAAACCTTCGCGATCGATATCGACCGTGATAGCCAGTCACCCTTTATGATGTTCACCGGCCAGAAAGATCATGATGACGAAGCGGTGAAGAAAGCGCAAAGTTACATCGAGCAAAACTTCCAGGAAAAGATAACGGTTGACACGCTCGCAGATATGGTTTCCGTTAGCCGCAGGAATTTCGAAAGAAGGTTCAAGAAAGCAACGGCGAGTACCGTTGTAGAATACATTCAACGGGTCAAGATAGAAGCGGCAAAGATGAGTCTGGAGTCGTCACGTGATAACGTCAATGAAGTTATGTTCCGTGTAGGGTACTCAGACACGAAAGCGTTCAGAAACACATTCAAACGCCTTACGGGATTATCACCCGTACAGTATAAAGCCAAGTACAACAGCGCGGTGGTAGCCTGACAATTTCAGATCATCAGGTTGCAGCCGCGTATTTCGCTGTTGTCCATACGTCCTGTGACTTCAAACGATCCGTCAGCGTAAATACGCCCGACATCTTCGGTTTCGATGAACGATATGGTCCGCCAGTTGGCCAGATCGATCACGTTTAGTCCGCAGGTCTCCCCTACAACCCCCTTGCAGCCCGGATCGCTTAGTTCCCTCCCAATGACTTTCATCGCTGGAGGACAATGAAACCGAAGTCCGCCCGAAGTATACGCCTGGGAAAACAACTCCGTCATCCCGTATTCGGAATAGACCTTGTCCACGTTAAATGCATGACGCAATGTGTCGTGCAGTTCCTGCCTTGTGATTTCCTTACGACGGCCTTTCATTCCACCCGTTTCAAAAATCAGACAGTGACCCAGATCGTGTGATCCTTCAGCCGCAAGATCAAGCAGTGCGAATGATACGCCCCCAAGCACGACCTTCCGTGCATCGCCTTTCAACATTTGAAGTCGTTTGATGAGTGACGCGTGATCATGCAAATAAAATCCGCTTTCCGAAGAGCCGCTTTTCCTGATGAAGTGCTCGATCATCGCAATAAGTGAAGATCCTTCACGCTCAAGATATGAAGGCAAAAGTGCAAGAAAATGGCAATCCTTCACGGGACCGAAAAAATGCTCGAAACACTGCAGGGCGTGTGCAAGGTACTCGTCGGTGGAATACACCAAATGCTTGCTGGGTGTCGTTGCCGTTGTCCCACTGCTCGTAAAAACAGACTCCGGATTCCATTCACCGGTCTGGATCTGATGGGATTTGAAGAAACTAATTGGCAAAAAAGGGATCTCTGTTACCTCCTTCACCTGGTCGGGATCGACCCGCATATTGCGGATAAAGATCCCGTACAGCCGGTTATGGTACGCCTGAAAACGAAATACGTCTAACGCAATACGGGTAAAGGAATGCTCGTTTACTTCGTATATTTCGGGTACAAAACTTTTCAAAGTGCTGAAGCGTTACGTATCTTAACCTGCTCCAAAATTAAGAATGAAAGCCAAATACAGTTTTCTCCTATTCATATTTTGCGCCTTTTTGGGCAGTTGCTTCGATGCGCCGGAGTTTCCGTCAAAGCCCAAGATCAGTTTCGAACGGATATGTTTTGGCAAATCGGTCAATGAATTTAAACCCGACTCGCTGGTCGTGACCCTCACGTTTGAGGATGGGGACGGAGATCTTGGAATTCCATCGGGTTACCGGGAAGATCCCTTTCACGAACTGAATTATTTTGTTGGTAATAACGGGC
>CBKWFZ010000386.1:0-4474 GCA_966673785.1 uncultured bacterium | reverse complement strand
TTCTTCATACGATCCCATTACGGCGCGACCACCTTCAATGAACACCATGTTTGGTGCCTCAGGCTGGCCTTCGTATGGCTTTACCATAAATCCGCCCTGATCTTCATCGTTGAAGGCCAATCCGGTAGCCGTACTTACTTGCCCTGGGTTAGACGCGGTAGGTTTACCTCCTCTGCCGCCAAAAAGTGAACAGGCGGACAGGGCAACTGATCCACCTACAACGTACAAGAGAACCCTAAAAGAATACCTCATTTTCATTTTTGATTTTAAACCAAATGCTAATTAAAAATATAATCCCATGTTTTCCAAGAAGTCGCAAGGTTATTGGTCAATCTCCACTAAAAGCAAAACCGCGTTGTTTTGCCTGCCAAACAGTTTCTGTAGAACGTCGGAAAGTGTTCCGCTATTGTTTCGGGAATGAGCAATCCATTTTTGGGAAAGCTGGCATGCCGGAATCCTGCGATAAGCCGCAAATTTCAACGTTCAGTTGACTGGCATAGTATTTCGAACTGTGTCGGGCTATAACAGACCCAGCATGTTTACAATCGAAGAATTCCGCCAGATGAACTTTGAAAAGAAGTGTGATGTGATCACCTTCTATGGAAATTACCTGCTTCAGCGCTCTCTTGCCGACTGTAAGGTTTTCCTTTATTATGCGGAAGGATTTTACATCGAAGTTTTCTATTCCCCCAGGTACCAGAAGGTTCTAATGATCAATGCATTTGAAAATGTATCCGGCCTCGAACCTTATTTGGACAAGATCTCGCTCGAAAGTCTCGCGGTCGGACCCGCCATCTGATGCAGGAAATCGATCGCTTCATCTACGGTATGAATTGAATCAATCAAAAGCATAGCCTTTCCGGCTGAATCTTTCATCTTGCAGCGCTTCGGATGCTTTTGGACAAAACCAATTATCTGACCGAACACATCGGATGAAAAGTACTTGTCATTATTGCTTACGAAATAGGCGCGCATCTTTTCCGATTTCAACGTCAGCTTTTCAAACCCGAGCTTTTCGCCCAGCCAACGCAGGCGTACGGAGTTAATCAGTTCAAGCACCGATTCCGGAATCGCACCAAATCGGTCCTTCACCTCTGCGGAAAAACTTTCAAGCTGCTCCTCATCTTTGATATTGTCGAGCCGCGAATATAACTGTAGTCGCTCCGTTGTGCTTGTGACGTAGGTCTCCGGGATCAGAATTTCCAGATCGGTTTCGATTACACAATCCTGAACTACGACTTTTGCTTTGCGGGCAAGCTCGTCGGCAAAAAGATCGCGGAAGTCAGTCTCCTTAAGTTCCTGAATGGCGTCGTCGAGGATCTTGTGGTACGTATCGAAACCGAGATCAGTAATGAAGCCGGTTTGTTCCGCGCCGAGCAGGTTGCCGGCACCGCGGATATCAAGATCGCGCATGGCTACTTTGAACCCGTCGCCGAGTTCCGAGAATTCCTCAAGTGCCGCAAGACGCTTGCGCGAATCTGCGGTCAACACCGAAGCAGGTGGTGTTAACAGGTAGCAGAACGCTTTCTTGTTCGATCTCCCCACACGACCTCGCATCTGATGAAGGTCCGACAATCCGAACATGTGAGCCTGGTTGATGATGATTGTGTTGGCGTTCGGAATATCAAGTCCGGACTCAATGATATTCGTCGAAACAAGCACGTCATACTCACCATCGATAAAACGAACCATCACTTTTTCAAGCTGGTTTCCGTCCATCTGACCGTGGGCGATACCTATTCTTGAGTCAGGGACAAGTTTATAAATCGTGTTTGCGATTTGTTCGATATCACTAACCCGGTTGTGAACGAAGAACACTTGGCCCCCACGGCGGATTTCCTGACTGACGGCGTCCCGAACGATCGCCTCGTTAAAGGTATGAAGTTCGGTGGTAACAGGCTGACGGTTCGGTGGCGGGGTTGCGATCACGGAAAGATCACGGGCTCCCATGAGCGAAAAATGCAACGTCCGGGGTATGGGTGTAGCCGTCAGCGTCAATACGTCGACGTTCACCTTTAGTTCTTTCAAACGGTCTTTCACCTTGACGCCGAATTTTTGCTCCTCATCAATTATCAAAAGTCCGAGTTCCTTGAATGCGACATCCTTACTGACGATCCGGTGAGTACCGACCAGGATGTCGACTTTTCCTTCCCCGACCTGTTTCAGAATTTCCTTGATCTGCTTATCGCTCTTAAAGCGCGAAACGTATTCAACATGGACAGGCAGGCCGGAAAGCCGTTCCTTGAACGTCCGGTAATGTTGCATGGCAAGAATGGTAGTCGGGACAAGCACGGCGACCTGCTTACCTTCGCTGGCGGCCTTGAATGCCGCTCTGATAGCCACCTCTGTTTTCCCAAAGCCAACATCTCCGCATACAAGCCGATCCATCGGGTGTGGCAATTGCATATCGCGCTTTACATCTTCCGTCGCGCGGGCCTGATCGGGTGTATCTTCGTACATGAACGAAGACTCGAGCTCGGCCTGGAGGTATCCGTCTTCGGCATACGCATAGCCCGGCGCAGTCTTTCGTTTGGCGTAAAGTTCGATCAGCTCTTTTGCGATATCCTTCACGCGCTTCTTTACCTTCGACTTCTTGTTTTCCCACTCCTGGGAACCGAGCTTGCTAACCAACGGTGGAGTTCCTTCCTTCCCCGAGTATTTTGAAATCTTATGAAGCGCGTGAATGCTCACGTACAGTAGATCATCGTCGCGGAAAACCAGACGTATCGCTTCCTGTTCATGGCCATTAACCTCGCGTTTTTCAAGCCCCGCGAATTTGCCGATTCCGTAATCGATATGCGTCACGAAGTCTCCGGGCTGGAGTGTCTGGAGTTCGCGCAACGTGAGTGCTTTTGATTTCGAAAATTTTTCCTTTGCCCTGTATCGGTGATAACGTTCGAAGATCTGATGATCGGTGTAACAAACGAGTTTCAGCTGATGATCGATGAACCCGGCACGCAGTGCAAATTCAAGCGGCTGAAACCGAATTGAAACGTCGACCTCTTCGAAGATCCCTTTAAGCCTTTCGAGTTGCCGGGGCATATCGGCGGCAATGAAGTTATTATACCCCTGCGTTTGGTGCTCGTGAAGATCCGTCGTCAGCAAGTCGAAATTTTTATTGAAAGACGGTTGAGCGGAAGATTCAAATGCAAAGGAAGCGGATGCAGAAAGTATGCTGCGACTACCGAACTCGATTCGCGTGAACCTTCCGGAGGACGCGTCAAATTCTTCTCTTCCGAGAAACAATTTTTCAGGTGCCATCATGACACCGCTGCCGCCCTTTTTCTCAAGATGCTGAAACCTCGAAGAGACCTTTTCAAAACTCTTCTGGATTACATCGCCGGTAAGCTGGTAGTCGCGAAACCATATTCTGGTCGACGCCGCGACAAAATCAAGAAACGATTGCCGCTCTTCCTGTACCAGTTTGGTCTGAACATCGGGGATGATGCTCGCGATCTCCAACGACTCAACCGAAAGCTGGGACCCCGGCTCAAAAGTCCGGATGCTGTCTACAACATCGCCAAACAGCTCGACGCGGTACGGGTACTCGTTGGCAAATGAAAAAATATCGATGATTCCTCCGCGAACAGCAAACTGCCCCGCTTCATAAACGAAGTCCGTTTTTTCGAAATCATAATCGTGAAGGAATTCTTCGAGAAATCGTGTGTCCAGGTTCTCGTTCAGACGAATCGTGAACGTATTGGATGCAAGGGAACGTTTTGTTATTACGCGTTCACTGAGAGCCTCAGGATAGGTAACAATAATAACGGGTTTCTTTTTACTCGAAAGCACCTCAGCCCTCATGAGAATATTTGCATTCTCAGTCTCTTCAAACTCATAGGGACGCTTGTATGACATCGGGAATAGAAAAACTTCCCGTTCAAGAAGGTTCTGAAGATCGTTCTGCAAATAGGCCGCTCCCTCACGGTCTTCTGCTACAATGAGAAAGTCTTCTTTGAGAATCGAAAAAACCGACGCAATGACTACCGCATCAAGACTTCCAGACAAATTCCGGACGCGCACAACGGATGGATCAGGCGCACCGATCGCCGCGGCCACGGTCTTTATAAAACCATCCGCTCCGTAGATCTTCGTAAAATCGCTCGCCCTCAAAATCAGCTCGTTCTAAATAAGGGATGCAAATATAATCGGACTTCAGAAGCCAAAACAAACTTGTTTTGTTCACATTTTTGTTAATTTTCCTGCCATGCGCAATGCGTTATGGGCGCTGCTCCTGTTTGCCGGACTAAATGCCTTTTTTCTGATAGCCGGGCTTTTCAAACCATGGCTTCTTTTATGGTGGAGGCCGGTTCAGACCAGACGGGCGGTGATCCGTTTATATGGAGCCCTCGCGTTAAGCGCATTGCTCCTGTACCTGTTACTAAACACAATCATAAAAAGATGAAGACAATTTTCGCGGTTATCCTTCTTGCTTTCGTCACCTGTTGTTCCGGAAGGTCGGGCGCGGAAACAG
>CBKWFZ010000385.1:0-4489 GCA_966673785.1 uncultured bacterium | reverse complement strand
TCTTGCAAAAGAGCCCCCTTTGTTTTTGATGCCGCTCCACACGATGGTCAGGCTCCATTTTTTTATTACAGGAAACAGGGACGTTTTATCCCGGAAAACCATTAAAGGCAAAAAAACCAATAGCTATGAAGGAGAAAGAAAAGGAGAATACGAAGCAAGGCGGACAGGAGTTCAACGAAAAGCAAAGCTCAGTTGACAAAGCTGCCAATATCGCGAAGGACGAGAATTACATGTCGGAACGCGATGATGCCCTTAACAGAAACAAGCGGGACCATTCCGAGAAAGTAACCGGTAAAGGCAGCATGTCATAACTATCACTGGATGATCCGCCGGGAATGACCGGCGGACACTCCCTCACTAACATTCCTTAGCAATACCAACCTATTATTTTAATCACCCCTCCTCTCACAGATACTTTTTGCTCACTATATTTGCCCGCCTAAAATTGACTCGTTATGATGGTATTAAAATTCGGCGGGACCTCAGTCGGGAAACCGGAGCGGATGAAAAAAATCGCAGAGCTAGTGATGAGAACGCCCGGCAAGAAGATCGTCGTTCTGTCTGCGTTATCCGGAACTACGAACACACTCGTTTCCATCGGCGAGCAATTGCTCATCGGCCAGCATGCAAAGGCCGAAGAAGAAATAAGCGGACTGGAAAAACATTACCAGACTTTCATTTCGGAGCTCTATTCATCCGAAGCGTTTAAGGCAATCGGTCAGGAAATAGTGAGCCGATTTTTCATCTTTATCCGACTTCTTGCAGCGGGACAATTCGACCAAAAGAGTTACAGGGAATTACTTGCCCAGGGGGAACTCATTTCAACAGAACTTTTTTATCAGCATCTTCAGGAACGTAAGATCAGCGCCAGACTCCTGCCGGCGCTCTACTTCATGTCAATCGACGAAAATGAAGAGCCGGAACTGGAAAAGATCTCTGCACGCATCAAGCCGTTGATCAGTTCATTTACCAATGTCGAAATCATCATTACGCAGGGGTACATCTGTCGAAATCACCGGAACGAGATCGACAATCTGAAACGCGGCGGTAGCGACTACACGGCGTCGCTCATCGGAGCTGCGGTACAGGCGGAAGAAATTCAGATCTGGACTGACATCGACGGTATGCACAATAACGATCCCCGCGTCGTGAAGAAGACGGTTCCGATCTCAGAACTTACGTTTGACGAGGCGTCGGAGCTCGCGTACTTCGGCGCAAAGATTCTCCATCCTTCGACGATCGTTCCGGCACAGCGCTACAATGTGCCGGTGAGGCTGAAGAACACGATGGATGAAAAAGCACCAGGCACAATCATCACCGATAAACAAACAGAAGGCTCATTCAAGGCGATTGCTGCCAAGGATGGCATAACGGCAATCAAGATAAAGTCATCGCGAATGCTCATGGCATATGGATTTCTGCGGCGTGTCTTTGAGGTGTTCGAGAATCACCGCACGTCTATCGACATGATCACCACATCGGAAGTCGCCGTATCGCTTACAATTGACAACAGCGCCCATCTCGCCTCGATTGAGGAAGAACTCAGAAAATTCGGAACGATCGAGGTCGATAAGGATCAAACGATTATTTGTATCGTCGGAAACAGGATCACACACAAGAAGGGAGTGCTAAACGAGATATTTCAATCGCTTGCGGACATACCGGTACGGATGGTTTCATGCGGAGGAAGTGCCAACAATGTCTCTGTTCTTATCGACCGTAAATTCAAGGAAAAGGCACTGAACGATTTGAATGCCGGTCTTTTCGGCCTGGGTTAGACATTCGGTTAAACCGGAAAATTTTGACGGCCGTTTTACATTCCGCTTTCCCGGCGGGCTTTTAACCTTTATATTGCGATCGGGCCGCCCTCCGTTGGTAGGACGCCGTGCCAAACTTTTTCGATGCAATGGAGGTTCTGATAATCGTCATCTTTGTTCTGGGATACCTTTGTATTGCCCTTGAACATCCAATCAAAATAAACAAGTCGGCAAGCGCATTGGTAACCGGGGTCTTATGCTGGACTCTGTTCGTTCTCTCCGATCCAACCTCGACGCTGCTGAGCTCCCATCATTATCATGATTTCATTGAAGGCCTGAAGCGTACGGTTCAGGATTTCAGCGCCATGACCGGCGCACAGATCCACACGGAGTATGTCGTGGAGTCGCTGGGACATCACCTGAACGAGATCGCGCAGATTCTGTTCTTCCTCATGGGAGCCATGACGATCGTCGAACTCGTTGACGCACACCGCGGGTTCAAATTTGTAACAGACCGGATCAACACGAACAATCCGGTGAAGCTGCTTTGGATCGTCTGTATCGTAACGTTCTTCCTTTCAGCCGTACTCGACAATCTTACGACGACTATCGTGATGGTGAGCCTCATCCGGAAACTGATTCCAAACAAAGAGATGAGGCTTTTCTTTGCGGGGATGATCATCGTCGCAGCAAACGCTGGCGGGGCGTGGTCGCCTATCGGTGACGTTACAACGACCATGCTCTGGATCGGTGGTCAGATCTCCGCCGCCGGTATCATCAAGGCGACAATCATTCCGAGTATCGTTTGTATGCTTGTACCGCTGATTTACCTGACGTTCACGCTAAAGGGCAGTCTCGGCGAACGCCACGAAGTAAAGCCGTCGGCCCACGATCAGGTGCAGGTCACGAGCGGAAATCTGATGCTGTTCCTCGGTGTCACGGCGCTTGTCTCGGTTCCGGTTTTCAAAACGCTCACGCATCTTCCGCCATATCTTGGCATGATGCTCGGTCTTGGCGTGCTCTGGATCGTGTCGGAACTTATAAACCCCGATCTCGACGAAAGCATAAAAAGGAACTACACTGCATCGCACGCGCTTTCCCGCATTGACATGCCCAGCGTGTTGTTTTTTCTGGGCATCCTGCTCGCTGTAGGCGCACTCCAGTCAATGGGCACACTCGGCAGCTTTGCTCAGTGGCTCAACGATACGCTGGGTGATAACCGGATCATTATTACGCTTATTGGTGTGCTCTCATCTATTGTGGACAACGTCCCTCTTGTGGCGGCCAGCATGGGCATGTACAGCATGGAAACCTATCCTCAGGATCACATGATCTGGGAATATCTGGCTTACTGCGCCGGAACCGGAGGGAGTATACTTGTGATCGGTTCCGCTGCCGGAGTGGCCGCCATGGGCATGGAAAAGATCGACTTCATCTGGTATCTGAAACGCATCAGTTTGCTCGCCATGATGGGCTATCTGGCGGGCGCAGGCACTTATCTGCTCATTTACGCGGCAACACACGCATAAAATTCGCCTCAGCACGAAGAAAGCCGCTTTAGCGTAACTTTCTGAAATATGTTGAAAAGGTATAACGGATACGGTTAATTTTGCCTTTCTTGGAGTTGCATTTATGGCATTTGATATTTTTCTAACGCTGTTTTTGGTTTTCTTAAACGGATTTTTTGTTGCGGCTGAATTCGCCATCGTTAAAGTCCGGTCTTCCAAAATAGCACTCCAGGCTGGCACAAATTCAAAAAAAGCCGCCGAGGTAATTATTGACAATCTGGACGGCTTCCTGGCAGCCACTCAACTCGGAATCACGTTAGCCAGTCTCGGCCTTGGCTGGGTCGGTGAAGGCGTTGTATCGGTCCTGATCATGAATCTCATGGAAGCGGTCAACATACCGGTTACCGAACAGTTGGCTCACCGGATCGCGATTCCTGTCGCCTTCATTACGCTGACCATCCTGCATATCGTTTTTGGTGAGCTGGCGCCGAAATCCATTGCAATCCGCTATCCGACGTCCACAACGCTGACCGTATCAATTCCGCTGCGGATCTTCCACTTCGTTTTCAAGCCCTTCATCTCGCTGTTGAACGGATTCGCCAACCTGATCCTCAAAATGATCGGGATAAAACCTGTCAGCGAAGGTGAGATTCACTCGGAAGAAGAATTGCGACTGATTATCGCAGAAAGCGAAGAAGGCGGTGCAATTGAAAGCAGCGAACGAGAACTGATCCAGAATGTATTTGATTTTGATGACCGTATCGTGAAACAGGTGATGGTGCCGCGTATCAAGATCTCAGGGATGAATTACAACGCGACGCTTTCGGAAGCGATTCAGATCATGCTGAAGGAAGGCTACTCGCGATATCCGTTGTTCGATAAAAGCCTCGACGAAATCAAGGGCATCGTTCATTCGAAAGACATCGTTCAGCATTACATAAACCGCACAAACAAGAGCCTGCTCGAGATTGCTCACCCGCCTTACACGGTGACGGAGAACAAACCGATCGATCACCTTCTTAGGGAATTCCAGAAGAAAAAGGTTCAGATGGCCGTGGTCATCAGCGAATACGGTGGCACCATCGGAATCGTGACACTGGAGGATATTCTGGAGGAGTTGGTGGGTGAAATCCAGGATGAACATGACCAGGAAGCGCAGATCGTGATCCAGAGCGGCGACGTCTATCGCATCATTGCGACATCGTCGATTCATGATATCAACAA
>CBKWFZ010000384.1:0-4491 GCA_966673785.1 uncultured bacterium | reverse complement strand
TGATCGGCAATTCACTTGGCCTGCAACCACGGCGTACAAAGACGATCGTTCTGGAAGAACTCCGGGATTGGGCGACGCTGGCAGGGGAAGGTCATGTTCACGCGCGGCGCCCGTGGATGCACTATCACAAACTGAGCAAAAAATATCTCGCGGCGATCACCGGATCGAAACCGTCGGAGGTGGTGGCGATGAATCAGCTTACCGTGAACCTTCATCTCATGATGGTTTCGTTCTACCGTCCCACGAAGGAACGGTACCGAATCATTACGGAGGCTGGCGCATTCAGTTCAGACCAGTATGCCGTTGAGTCGCAACTTAAGTACCACGGCATAGACCCAACGGATGGGCTGATCGAAATTGGTCCGCGCGAAGGCGAAGCCACGCTCCGGACAGAAGACATCATTTCCGCCATTGAAAAACACCGTGATTCTCTTGCGCTGGTACTCATCGGAGGGGTACAATACTACACCGGGCAGTTCTTCGATCTTAAGAGAATCACCGACGCCACGCATGCCGCGGGGGCGGTTGCGGGATTTGATCTCGCACATGCGATCGGAAACGTTCCCCTGAATCTTCATGATGACGGTGTCGACTTTGCGATATGGTGTTCCTATAAATACCTTAACAGTGGTCCCGGCGCTATTGCCGGTACGTTTGTTCATGAAAAACACGCTAACAAGTTTACACTGCCGAGGTTCGCGGGCTGGTGGGGCCACATTGAGGACGAGCGTTTCCGGATGCTCAAGGGATTCAAGCCCATGAGCGGTGTCGATGGCTGGCAATTATCAAACGTACCTATCCTACAGGCCGCGGCGCATCTCGCCGCACTCGAGCTGTTTCACAACGCCAGCATGAAAAACCTGAGGAAGAAAAGTGTGATGCTGACCGGCTATTTATATCATCTTCTCACCGAGATTGACCCTGCAGGTGAACGGTTCTCGATCATCACCCCGGGAAACCCGGATGAGCGGGGCTGCCAGCTTTCACTGTTCATAAAAAATAATGGCAAGAACATATTCAGTAAACTGATCAAGTCGGGAGTGATCGCCGACTGGCGTGAGCCGAATGTAATTCGCGTCGCGCCAACTCCGATGTACAATACCTTTGAGGATGTATTTCGTTTTTGCGGCATTTTCAACAAACTGCTTAGATGAACAGGGAACGATCTCATATAGCGATTGTGGGAGGCGGACTTGTCGGTTCGCTGCTTGCGCTTTATCTCAGGAAACGCGGCTACCGGATCACCGTATTTGAACGCCGCCCTGACCTGCGACGTGAATCCATCGATGGCGGTCGATCGATAAATCTTGCGCTCAGTGCCCGCGGTATCAAGGCACTAGACGAACACGGACTATCCGACATCATTCGTCGTATAGCGATCCCAATGCACGGACGTATGATGCATGACGTCTCCGGCGCGCTTACGTTTCAGCCTTACGGCAAAGAAGGTGAATTCATCAATTCCGTAAGCCGTTCCGATCTTAACATCGTCCTGATCAATGAAGCTGAAAAAGCCGGTGTTGATTTCCGCTTTGGTCACCGGTGTGTACAGGTCGATACGGCGGCGACCAAACTCACATGGAGCGAGATAGCGACGCAATCCGAAGGTGCCGCACAATTTGATCTGATCATTGGCGCTGACGGTGCATTTTCAGCGATACGTTCGGCCATGCAGGTGACCGAACGGTTCAACTACGCGCAGCATTACATTGAACATGGCTATAAAGAGCTGCACATTCCTGCATCGGCTGACGGCGAATTTCAACTTGAAAAGAACGCGTTGCACATCTGGCCGCGTGAAAGTTTTATGATGATCGCATTGCCGAACCCGGACAAAACGTTCACATGCACGTTATTTCTCCCGTTCACCGGAGCAAATTCCTTTGCCGGGCTTACGACGGAAGCAAAAGTCAGTCAGTTCTTTGAGACATATTTTCCAGATGCGACGCGTCTGATGCCATCGCTGCTGCAGGACTTTCAAAAGAATGCAACCTCGTCGCTGGTGACCATCAAATGTTTCCCCTGGGTTCACAACCGGACCCTGCTCATCGGTGACGCGGCACATGCGATTGTTCCGTTTTACGGACAAGGCATGAATGCGGGATTTGAAGATTGCCGGATCCTGAACAACATGCTTAACGACA
This sequence comes from uncultured bacterium, assembly GCA_966673785.1. Taxonomy (GTDB): domain Bacteria; phylum Bacteroidota; class Bacteroidia; order Cytophagales; family Cyclobacteriaceae; genus Ohtaekwangia. The sequence goes on along the minus strand of CBKWFZ010000384.1, from coordinate 2,347 downwards.
CGAATGACAATTGGGAAATCGTACTTGACCAGTTTCAACTGGATCGAAAACAACACGCCGATGCAATCGCACAACTGGCTATCGAAAACTTTATCGAGATGCGCGACCACGTTGCCGATGAAAGATTTCTGCTTCAAAAACGGATAGAAGCGCGTATTCATGAACTCTTCCCCGAACAATGGATTCCGCAATATTCGATGGTGACCTTTCGTCCCGACATCCCCTACTCCAACGCTATGGCTGTCGGAAAACGACAGGCGCAGATTATGAACCGGATCATGGCCCGGCCCGGTATTGAGCACACATGGGAACAACTTGATTTCGCTGCGATCGCAGCACAGCTTAAAGACCCACAGGAATCATGAGTCGATATGCAAACGGTACTGTTCGTACCGGTGCATGATTTCCCTGATATAATTGACAGGCTCCTCGCATTTGCAGTAGCCCACCGAGACAACCGGATCGCGGTAATATTTCGGATCTGATTTTTTCAACAACCACGATTCCACATTACCTTTCCACTTTAACGGGTCACCGCCATACTTTTCAGTGAGGCGATATGCATCGATGATATGCGAAAGCCCTGCATTGTAGGATGCGAGAATGTAGTTCAGGCGCTCTGCCTTGTCCGGAATTTTCTTCGACCAGTATTTATCCAGGTACAGCAGGTATCCGACACCGGCATTCAGGCTTTGTCGCGGATCATTCAGATCCGTAGCCCCAAAACGTTTTGCTGTTTCCGGCATCAGCTGCATCAACCCGCGCGCGCCGGCCCAGGAAACCCCCGCAGGCATGAAATGCGATTCCTGGTAAATCAGCGACGCGAGTAACCGCCAGTCCCAGCCAAGTTTCTCAGCTCCTTCGCGAATCAGATCATCATACGGCGAGAGCTGTCTTCCGCCTAATGAGGAATAGTCACTCTTCATTCGCATCAATGACGTTCTTGGGCTCTTGTAATACCGGTTATAGATCACCATGAACGTCGCTTCCTTTTTTATTTTCGTCAGCCACTCGTTGATAGCGGCTTCGAGGTCACCGGAATTTTTTCGCACCGCCCAGGCTACCTGCCGGGGCAGACTCATTACCGTACCCACATGGAGGTTATCGTAATAGGCCGAATTAACCTGGGCAATGGTGTGATCGGCAATCGTGTAGTCGATCTCACCGAGCGCAACTTTCCGTATCAACGCTTCCGATTCAACCGAAACAGAGTCCTCGGCAATGGAGATGTCGGCGCCGGTTTCTTCAGCGAGATTTTTCAGCCTTAGTGCGTGCCCCGTTCCCGGGATTACGTGAACCTTCTTGCCGACGAGATCGCTTACGTCGAGAATGAGGCTGTCGTTCAACTGGCGATATGTCAGGTTCCGCCACTGGTCCGGCTTACGTTGTACAAGTACCTGATACGTGTTGTATTGCGGTTTTGTAAACGTAACGATATTCTTTCTTTGCATGTTGATCGTAAGCGGAAACGCAAGAATATCACCATCGCCCCGGTTGAGTTGTTCGATCGCCTGTTCGATTCCCGATGTCACACGAATCTTGAGCGCTACGCCGAGTTGTTTTGCAAGCAGGCTCAGCAACTCGTATTCGTATCCCATCGGAACACCCTTGTAGATAAAGTAGCTGACGGAATTATTGTCGACAAGTGCGTTAATGTACCCCCGGCGCTTGATTTCTTCGAGGTCGATATCCACCTCGGGCGAGGTGGAAAGACTCGATTGGGTAGGACTATCGCATGAAAGGCCAGCCAAAAGGAGGAAAATTGTCAAAAATGTCGTCCGGACCCGCCCCATAGCAGGTTTAAAAATACCGATTCCGGAAACAAATAAAAAGAGGCCCCTGCTGGAGCCTCTTTCGTTCAATTTACGCGACTTCTTAATTAAAAATATAACGAAGTCCGAACTGCATATACCAGGTTGATGTGATTGAATTGTTGTCGCGGAACGTTTCAGTCACCGGTTGTCCGCGGTCGGTCTGCAGGCGGAATGTCGGAACAACTCCACCACCCGGAACGAGGTCGTTTTGGTTCCTGGGGACCAGGATCGAATTTGCGTTAACCACATCAAACGCACCCCAGTTTTTGTTCAGCATGTTGCCGAAATTGAAAATATCGATCGTGAACTGAAGCGTATTGCGCTTACCGCCCAGATCGGTGAAGATATCCTGGATGAATTTAATGTCAACCTGGTTTCTCCACGGCAGTTTCGCTCCGTTTCTTTCGGCATACTTGCCCTTGTTTTCGCGGAGGTAGTCGTCCTGTTCGATATACTGAAAGAAAAGGTCGCTTTGCTCCTGCGCGGTTACGACATTTGGATTATCAGCTGTACCATAGTTATGGTCTACGAAC
>CBKWFZ010000383.1:0-4494 GCA_966673785.1 uncultured bacterium | reverse complement strand
CGCGAGATGTTTCGCTTCCTGTGGCAGTTTGCAAAGCTCCATCGCCAGTTTGGTATAGTGCCGCGCGATGTTTGCCCCCAGACCGCGTGAACCCGAATGCGAAAGCAGAGCAACGTATTGGCCAGGCGCGAGGTTGTATTCATTGATAGGGTTAGCAATTTCAACGGTGCCGAACTCGACGAAATGATTGCCTCCGCCGGAGGAACCGATCTGCTGCCAGGCGCGATCTTTCATTTCCCGGACGATCCCGAGCTCGGAAAACTCGCGGCGTTCAAAGATCTCGTGATCCATTGGCTTTTTAAAAGTGGCCAGACCGAATTTGGTGTTATCCAGCAAAAGCTTTTTAAACACTTCCTTTTTTTCAAACAGGCTGGTGGTTGGGATGTCGTAGATCGTCATACACATTCGACATCCGATATCAACAACCACGCCATAGGGAATCACGGCATTGTTCGTTGCAAGCACGCCGCCGATGGGCAATCCATATCCCTGATGGGCATCGGGCATAAGGGCGCCTGCCACCGTGATGGGCAGTTTCATCGCGTTTTCCATTTGTTGCAGCGCGCCGGACTCGATCGCTTCCGCGCCGTAGATCTCATATGGCTTGCCTTCAACATTCAGTTCGATTGTTGGAATCGCAGGCTTTAATAGCTCCGCCGCAACCGGGGCGAGGACGGCGTTGGCGGTGAATGCTGACGGATTGTCGAGAATCTGCTTCAGCAACGTGAGCTTATCGTCGAAGCTCAACTCCGGATATTCGCGTTCAACCACCTGCATTGCAAGCCCAAGTGCCTTTCCTTCGGTGAAGCCGAGCTGTTTTAAGTGTTTCCCGGTTAAGTGCATGCTCCTTGTTTGATCGTTCAAAGATCGGGAAGTTATGCGCAATCTTTTTGCGCAGTTCCGGATTATTGAGAAAAGCGTGTGTCATGAAAATATACTATCCTCCACGGCCGCCCCGGTTTGTTCGATACTAGCGCATATCGTTGGGGTGGATACACCGCTCCCAATACCTGAACATTTCACGCAGCATTTGTTCGATATCCTTCATCGATCCACCTTTTTCAAAGAAACCTTGAACAGTCAGCCGATAGGCTTCCTGGACGGCGTGCTTTTCCACAACGGTTGTATAAAAGACGAATGGGATGCTTTTCACGCGTAATTGTTCTTCGGTAAAGATCTGAAGCCGGAACGAAAGCCCGTCCATTCTAGGCATATTGACATCACTGATAATAATAAACGGGCGGTCGCTGGTGGTTCGTAGGTACTGCAGTGCATGTTCAGCGTCAGTGAACGTAGCAACCCGTAATGTGGCGTCAATCTTTGAGATAATTTCCTTCATCACCTCAATGTCATCGGCGTCGTCGTCCACAATTATGACCGGAGTGTGCTGTTTCATAAGAGAGTGGTTTGGGTGTATACTCTGGTTTTTTTGACAAATGCCATACCCGGTGCGGACATTGATTTTCTTGATTTACCTGATTGCCGTGATTGGATCTTGATTTACGTGATTACGGTGATTGAATGCTGGCTTGATTTTTTTGGACTGCCGCGGTGGGTATCCGGAATTCGTTGCTATGATCGAGAATCAATTAAGGTACGCCCGCTCCAATCGCGCAAATCAACGTTCAGACCTTTGAGCCCATCGCCCGCTTCGTGCTCTTCACTCCATATTGATTTGCACAGGCGCAATCATGCCCATCAGGGTTCACCGCCCGCTGACCGGCCTGGAGATTAACACGCCTTGAGGTAATTGAGGCCTTGAACAATGTGAACATTTTCAAGTTGGTACAACCAAAGTCAACAAAATGAGCTTATTCTTTCGCCTGACGGTACTTCGTCATTGAAGAGAGGGCGCTCATATCCGCTGGTACCTCATCTTGTATTCCATTGGAGACAGTCCCGTGATCTTCCTGAATACGTCGCGAAATGCTTTGGCGTCTGAATAGCCCACATCGTACATTACCTCGTTAATCGATTTCTGACTTGTCTCAAGCGACCGCTTGGCTGTCTCGATGCGGACGCGCTGCGCATACTCCAGCGGCGTGTCGCCTGTCGCTTTGATGAATCGCCGGTCAAAGTTTCGCCTTCCGATAGCAAGCCTGGAGGAAAGCGCTTCAATGGAGATCTTTTCGTGCGGATTTTTCTCAATGTATTCCTGCGCTTTCTTTATTACGTCGTCATCATGCTGCTTTTGACCTTTGAATATGATGAACGAGAGCTGACTATGCCGGTCCATTTCGATCTGAAAGACCTTGGAGCAATAGATGGCTGTCTCCCTGCCATAGAATTTCTCAACAAGGTAAAGGATAAGGTTGAGGAACGAATAGGCGCCGCCGTTGGTGTAAATGCCATTCTCGTCTGTGATGAGCTTGTCCATGCTTACGTTGATCGCAGGAAACCGGGAGCTAAGATGACCGGCGGCGCTCCAATGAGTTGAGCACGTTTTGCCGTCAAGCAAGCCGGTCGATGCCAGAAGGAAAGCGCCCGTGCAGATACTCGCAATCTCGGCACCGCGCTTATATTGTTTTTCGATCCATGTGATCATTGCTTTGTTCTCTTTGACCGCCTGGTCGTAGTTATGGTTGAGCGAAGGAACGACGACCAGATCGGTTTTCCGGATCGCTGAAATGTGCTTATGCGGCCTGACGGAAAACAATCCAGCATGAAACCTGACATCTTTTGAGACGCCCGCCAGTTCAATCCTGAATACTTCTTTCTTGCCGGATGCTTTTCGATATGCATTGGCACGTGAGAAGATCTTGTATGCACCGACGATGCTGCTGAGGTTATTGCCTTCGCCGTCGGGGACCAGTATCGTGAGATGTTTCATGAGATTCCGTTTTTCCAAGGCAAAGGTAGAAATTCCAAATGTCCAGATCCACCCGTGATATTGTCTATTTAGCCCAACATGATCGCTGCCGCCAGGGAGTATCTTGCACATGTTTGAAACTAAATGTGTAACATGATGACTGGAGATTTCACAGTAACTTTATTGGTTGAGCAGACGCCGCGTCAGGTATTCGAGGCTGTGCTCAATGTGCGCGGATGGTGGCGCGGCTTCTATGCTGAAACGTTTGTTGGCAATTCAGAAAATCTTAACGACGAGTTTACGTTCAGCGCAGGCGATGGCGCACACTACACCCGGCAGCGCCTTATAGAAATGATCCCCGACAGCAAGGTAGTCTGGCTTGTCACGGAAAGTGAACTCACTTTCGTAAAGAAAAGAAATGAATGGGAAGGGACGATGATCACTTTCGAAATCGCTAAAAAGGGCGACAAGACTGAAGTTCAGTTTACCCACCGCGGTCTGACTCCGGAAATGGAATGTTATGACTCCTGCTCGACGGCCTGGTCGCTTTATCTGAAAGAGACGTTACCGGTGCTTATAGGGTCGGCAGGAGCCGGCGCATCGGTAGTGCCGTAGCTATCTGCTTTAAGTGTGTTACGAAGGAATAGATTCTAAAAATTTTAAATCAAAAAGGACGAAACTATGGAAACCACTCAATCAACTCAGGATACCGCTGCCGGAGCTAAAAGTTTCACGGCAACCATCGAGGTGAATAAGTCGCCCCGCGAAACCTTCAATGCCATTGCGAATTTCCGTGGCTGGTGGAGTGAGGAAATCGAAGGCAACACCGACAAACCCGACGAGACGTTCTTCTATCACTACAAGACAATTCATCTATGCAGGATGAAACTTGTCGAGATGGTTCCCGACAAAAGGCTTGTGTACCGCGTGATTGAAAACGAGTTCAATTTTATCAATGACAAAACGGAATGGGTTGACACGCACCTGATCTTCGATATCGCTCAATCGGGAGACCGGACTAAAGTCACATTCACGCACGAGGGATTGGTCCCAACATACGAATGTTATCAGGTTTGTAACGAAGCGTGGAGTGGGTATATCAATAACAGCCTGAAATCGTTTATCGAAACAGGTAAGGGAGATCCAAACCCGAAAGATAAAGACGGCTTCAATGCCGCGTTGGCAGAAAAGTGGGGCCTGAATCGCGACCGCTGAATGTCGTTCTATGGGCGCGACGAAACCCGATAAGATGAGTCGGGCGCAACGTTGCCACCTACTCAAAATTCGATTTCGTGAGATACTTTTCCAGTGCGATCAGCGGATACACGGTCGCTGAAACAAGAATGGTTTTGATCCAGGCGTCGGCGTTCAGCGGCGATGAATGAAAGATTGCGTTCATCGGCTTGATGTAAATGAATGCCAGCTGGAGTATCAGGATCAAAACGATTCCGCCTAACAGCGATGGATTGGTTACTACGTTCAGGTTCGACAGCGAGCTGAAGAATGAGCGGCAATGGATCAGATCGAAGATCTGGAAGATCACGATCGACGTGACCGATATCGTCTGCGCTTCAGCGATGGCAATCTCATGTCCATGCGCGCCAACTTCGTGGTGGTACTCATACAGGAACAGGCCTGTAGAGATAGCACTCATCAGAAGGCCACTCGTTATCGTTCGGATCACT
>CBKWFZ010000382.1:0-4511 GCA_966673785.1 uncultured bacterium | reverse complement strand
GCAACGACAGCTCAGCCGAGCCCGTAATTGAGGCAATCGATATCATTCGTGAGAAAAAAGACACCATGATGGTCGGATCCGGTTCCGTTTTTCAGGTACTGAACTCCACCGTCAATATGAACCTGGCGACGATATTCCGCCTGAAGGGAATCAATTTTACCGTCAGCGCCGCGTGTGCGAGCGGTTCTCATGCAATCGGACTGGCGGCGATGTTCATCCGACAGGGGATGCAGGACTGCATCATTTGCGGCGGCGCCCAGGAGACTAATATTTACTCGATGGGTAATTTCGACGCGCTCGGTGCATTTTCCATCCGCGAAAGCGACCCTACCGCTGCTTCGCGACCTTTCGACCGTGACAGGGACGGACTCGTTCCCAGCGGAGGCGCGGCTACGGTGATCCTGGAAAGTGCTGAGTCTGCAAAACGGCGTGGTGCACCCATTCTTGCCGAAGTGGTCGGTTACGGATTTTCATCCAACGGTGAACATATTTCGAATCCCAGCGTTGCCGGACCGGCGCGGAGTCTTCGTATGGCGATGAAGAGCTCCGGATTGGGCGCGCGCGACATCGATTACGTCAACGCACATGCAACATCCACGCCGGCAGGGGATGCGAGTGAAGCAAAAGCGATTTTTGAAGTTTTTGGTGATGCCGCGACGCCGGTCAGTTCAACCAAGTCAATGACCGGACACGAATGCTGGATGGCGGGTGCAAGTGAAATCGTTTATTCGATGTTGATGATGCAACATTCTTTCATTGCGCCCAACATCAATTTTGAAAATCCCGACGAGGATTCGGCCCGGTTAAACATCGTTTCGAAAACAGTGAATAAAAATATTGATGTATTTTTGTCAAATTCTTTCGGATTTGGAGGAACAAATTCGACTCTGATTGTTAAAAAGTGGGACCCTTAGCGATGGATAAGACAGCAATTATTGAAAGGATCAATGATTTTCTGGTTGAGGAATTTGAGGTAGAGGCTTCAAAAATTACGGCGGACGGAAATTTGCGTGAAACACTCGAGTTGGATAGCCTGGATTATATCGATCTCGTCGTGGTCATTGAAAGTAATTTCGGGTTCAAGGTGAAACCGGAAGACTTTGCTTCGATCGTGACCTTTCAGAATTTTTACGACTACGTTGCGGGCCGGGTCGCAGCAAAGGTAACGACTTCATGACATGCCGCAATGGCAGGGTAAATCTCGCGGCAACCGCCTGGGATACAGTATCTTCGTTTTTGTAATACGGAACTTCGGCGTAAAACCCGCATACTTCCTGCTCCGGTTTGTTGCTTTCTATTTTTTTCTTTTCTCCTGGTCGTCTTCCCGGCATATCTACAGCTACTATCGTTATCGACACAATTTCACGGCCTTGCGATCGCTGTTTGGCGTTTACACGAACTACTATCTCTTTGGTCAAACGATCCTCGACAAGGTGGTTGTGATGTCCGGAATCGAAAACCGTTTCACATTTGATTTTGACGGAGAGATATTCCTTCGGAAAATGGTGGCTCAGGGGCGTGGTGGAATTCTGCTCAGCGGTCACGTCGGGAACTGGGAAGTCGCCGGACATTTATTGCGTCGACTTGACACCCGGATCAATGTCGTAATGTATGACGCCGAGCATCAGAAGATCAAATCGTATCTCGAGTCAGTTACCGGGGAACGGAATTTTAAAGTGATCGTCATTCGCGATGACCTGTCACATGTATACGCCATCGGGGAAGCCTTGCAAAAGAATGAACTCGTATGCCTGCACGCAGACCGTTTTGTCGACACCGGAAAAACGGAGGAGCTGACGTTCCTTGGTGCAGCTGCGAAGTTTCCGTCAGGACCGTTTATTCTGGCTGCAACATTTGGTGTGCCGGTTTGTGTCGTGTTTGCGTTTAAAGAAAGCAGCACGCACTACCACTTTTTCGGTTCACCTGCGCCGGCAATAGAAACGAATGAATCAAAACAGGAATTCAGCCGGCGATTGATGCACTTTTTCGCGAACCAGTTTGAAGAAAAAGTCCGGCTTTATCCGCAACAGTGGTTTAATTATTATAACTTTTGGAGTTGATCCGGTAACTGAACAAACCGGAAGTAGTCACAAAGAAACCGTTTTCATTTGATAGCAACGAGAGACAATATAACGCAATATATTCCGCAGCGCGACCCGATCGTGATGGTCGATGATCTCATTGAGGCGAGCGATTCCCATGCCGTTACGCAACTGCATCTGGCACCGGACAATGTATTTGCCTGGGAAGGTTTCCTGTCGGAACCCGGACTGGTTGAGAACATCGCGCAAACCGCGGCGGTACACGTGGGCCACCAATGTCTTGAGAAAGGAGTTCCGATACCTGTCGGCTATATCGCCGCTGTTCGTAATCTGGCGATCAACTCATTGCCACCAGTCGGGTCCACTATCGTAACTACCGTCAGGATCACCAACAAGGTTCTCGATGTCACCGTCGCTACCGGCGAGGTAGTACTCAACGGTGACGCATTGTGTTCCTGCGAAATGCGCATCTTTGCAAAAATTCAATCCTAGTCATATGAGAAAAATCGCATTTCTTTTGTTGACCCTCAGCGCCCTTGTTACCCACGGGCAGGATAAGCGCGACATCTTCAGACCGGGTACGCCTGTCACATGGCTGGGTGTGGACTTTTCACAAGCGAAGTTCATCGGAGATCGCGAGCGGCTCGGCTCCCATTCTGACATACTTCATCTGGTTGACGCGATAAATCAACTTATCATTAACGAACCGGATAAGTACAACATCGGACAGGCAATTGGGCGTGACCGTATCGAGAAGAATATCACGGTCACGTTGGACCACAACGCGAACCTTGATCCGGCTGAGATGCTTTCAAATGACTCGCGCGATTATGTGCGGCTACGTGAGTCCGATATCGAAGAAATTATTTCATCCTACGATTTCAGCGGCATGGATGGCATTGGGATGATGTTCAACGTCGAGGCATTCAGCAAGCTGGACGAATCAGCGTCGGTCTGGGTCACTTTTGTCGATCTTGGTTCCGGCAAAATGCTGATGACACAAAACCTCAAGGGCAAGCCCAAGGGTTTCGGATTGAGAAACTACTGGGGCGGATCCTTGTATAACATCATCGAGGCCATAAAGAAAAAGGAATTTGAAATGTGGAGGACGCGCCATTCGTGACACGCCACACGTTCTAAGAGAAGTTGCATAATGCCGGAGACGTTAACGCATCAGACAGAGGTAACCGTTCGATTTAACGAGGCCGATCCGCTCGGAATTGTCTGGCACGGACACTACCTGCGCTATTTTGAAGACGGGAGGGAGGCGTTTGGCAAACAATACGGTGTCTCTTATCTCGATTTTTATCACCAGGGCTTTGCCGTACCCGTAGTGTCCGTTCATTGTGACTACAAGAAGCCGTTGCGTTATGGGGATACGGTGGTCGTGGAGACAATTTTCGAGTCGTCACCCGCTGCCAAGATCAAATTCTCATACCGGATGCTGGATCGCGCAACCGGCGACGTAGTGGCAACAGGTTCGTCACTGCAAGTGTTTGTAGATGCGAAAACATTTCAGCTCCAGCTGACTATTCCTCCGTTTTTTGATGCGTGGCTTAAACAATGGATGCAAGACAAATGAGAAAAGTATGGGCGGTGGCTGATTGGCTTGTGTCGCCATTGGGAGACGGGAGCGAAACGAATTTCGAACGCATCAAAAAAGGCGAGACCGGCGTGCGCGGCTTTTCGTTTTCCGATAATCCGGATGAAGAATTCAGGGTTTCATGGATAGAAGACGACATCACGCTGAATGGATTCACCCGCTTCGAATCCCTTTGCGCACGCTCACTCGAAGGCATACTCGGTCGGGTCAACATTGATTTTGACCGGACCTTGTTCATACTATCCACGACAAAAGGCAATATCGAATCGGCGGGTAACGGAGCCGTTGGAACGCTTAGTCTCGCCGGCAGCGCGTCCCGTCTTGCAAAGCATTTTGGATTCAGACATAGCCGCGTCGTGAGCAATGCGTGCATATCGGGAGTTCTCGGACTTATCGTGGCAAAACGATTTATCCAGGCCGGACATTTCGATCATGCCGTAGTCCTAGGGGCGGACGTGGTTTCACGTTTTGTGGTCTCCGGGTTCAAAAGTCTTCAGGCGTTGAGCGCTGAACTATGCCGGCCTTTCGATGCGCGAAGGAATGGCATCAACCTGGGCGAAGCCTCCGCAGCTATCGTGCTCACTGCGGATCCCGGTTCCACCGGCGGCGATTATCGTGTAAGATTTACAGGTGAAGGTCTGAGCAACGACGCGAATCACATTTCCGGACCGTCGCGTACCGGCGAAGAACTCGCCCTCGCTATTTCGAAAGCACTCGCATCCGCCGGCGTAAAACGCACCGATATTGATTTTATATCCGCCCACGGAACGGCGACGATGTACAACGATGAAATGGAAGCGCGTGCGTTCTTTCTCGCGGGTTTTGAGGGGGTTCCCGTAAACAGTTTAAAAAGTTACTTCGGCCAT
>CBKWFZ010000381.1:0-4511 GCA_966673785.1 uncultured bacterium | reverse complement strand
AGATGGTCCTCGCACAGGGCTATCTCGCCGAGGTCACCGGAATCGCCGCCGATCCGCCAAAGCAATCGCATTTCCATTTCACTTTTATTCTTTCGCTCGATTCCTGGACCGAAATAAAAACCGAGGGGTGGATTTCTCCGCGCGTGATCACTTACGCGAAACTGCATCCGAACGCCTCCGCCGTCCAAGTGGCAGAAAAACTCAAGGCGTTTACCGATGAATTTGTCGCTCCCGAGCTCAAACGTCAGCGCGACCTCGACATTAACCAATACCGCACCCAGGGTAATGATCTTCACTTTGGTATTCAACATCTGCCTGACATTCACCTCAATTCCGATCTGACTGACGAAATTGAGCCTAACGGCGATATGAATTACATATACCTGTTTATTTCCATCGCTGTTTTCATTGTTGTGCTTGCATGCATCAACTTCATGAATCTCTCGACAGCGAGATCGGCAAGCCGGGCGAAAGAAATCGGTGTACGTAAGGCGATCGGCGCCTCTAATGTCCGGCTCATCATTCAGTTTCTTCTCGAGTCGTTCTTCTACCTCGTTGTTGCAGTCCTGATCGCGCTCTTCATTGTCATCACCGTACTCGGCCCATTCAATTATTTCACCGGTAAGGACCTTAGCGTGAGTTCCCTTTTATCGGCAAAACTACTCTTCGCGCTTGTACTGTTTGTTACGACAGCCGCGCTACTATCCGGAAGTTATCCCGCGCTTTATCTGACGCGGTTCTCGACAATCGAGGTACTCAAAGGACGGATCCGGCGAAAACTCCGGGGCTACAGCATCAGGAATGTACTGGTCGTTTTCCAGTTTTTCATTTCGTGCGGACTCATCATCGCAACGCTTACGGTCTATCTTCAACTTCGCTACATTCAGGAAGTGGAACTTGGATTCGACAAAAACCACCTGCTGAACCTTATCCATACGGCAAACCTGCGATCTAACGGAAAGGCGTTCAAGGAAAACGTGCTTCGAAGCGAATCTATTGTGGCTGCGAGCTATTCAAACCGGCTTCCGCCGAATGTTAACTGGCAATACGTTTTTCGTCCCGAGGATACGCGAAAGGATTTCCTGATCAACGTGTACGAAGTCGATCACGACCATCTTGAAACAATGGGTTATGAGATGTTGAAAGGACGCTTCTTTTCGCATGAGTACCCGGAAGATTCGCTCGCGCTCATCCTCAATGAAACAGCGGCTTATGAAATGGGTATCGATCATCTCGGTGAACAACGCATATTTACCGAGTATGGCGGACCAAATGGAACAGTACGTGAGGTCATCGGTATCGTCAGAGATTTCAACTTTCAATCCCTGCGTGACTCGATTCAACCGGTGGCTATGGTATTGGGAAATGAACCGAACTGGGAAATGGCTGTCCGGGTAAAGGCAGGCCGGGAGGCGGAGGCTATCCGCCATATTCAGGAACTCTGGGCAAAGTACGCGCCCGATGCCCCATTCGAGTTCTCCTTCCTTCAGCAGAATTTTGAGTCGAAAATGGCTACGGAAAAGAAGATCGCGGTTCTTTTTCTGATTTTTACGGTACTGGCAATTTTTATCGCCTGCCTTGGCCTCTTTGGATTGGCAACTTTTACGGCGGAACAGCGAACCAAAGAAATCGGAATCCGTAAGGTATTGGGGGCAAGCGTTGAAAAGATCGTCTTTCTCCTGAATAAAGACTTCCTGAAACTCGTACTGGCGGCAAACCTTGTCGCCTGGCCGGTGGCTGGTTTTCTGATGACGCTGTGGCTACACCAGTTTGCATATCACATTGCGATCCCCTGGTGGATTTTTCCGTTGACAGGACTGGCAACCGCGCTGATTGCCTTCCTGTCGGTAAGCACACGGGCGGTTAACGCTGCCCAGGGTGACCCGGTAAATTCACTGCGGGATGAATAATTCGCTCTCCGGGGTGGGGGTATTCGTGTTGTGAATTGTCCTGAACAAAAGAAAAAAATCAACCCATGATCAAAAATCTGCTAATAGTCGTCATGCTACTCCAGGCCGTAGTCGCAGGCGCTCAGGACGAAGCTCCCGAAATCAACAAGGATCTCCCGTCTTTTTCACGGATTGTCGTGTCTCCACGGATCAATCTGATCCTGACCGAGGGGGACGAGGAATCCATCAGACTTGTTTATCACCGCGTCAACCCCGAAGAAATAAACATTGAAGTGAAGGGCAAAACCCTGCGCCTGTATCTTGATGACTCCCGGGTAACGGAAAAAATGATCAGACGAAACCGGTATGAAAAGCGGAGCGCTTATGCCGAAGCGAACCTGACTGCATACGTTACCTACCGGAAACTTGACCGGCTTGAGATTCGTGGCGAGCAGGAACTTACGTGTAAGTCCCCGATCGTTGCCGAAAAATTTGTTTTGAAAGGTTACGGGCGGAATGAGATCAACTTCGCCTCCATCAAGACTGCGTTTCTGAAGACAAATCTGTACGGAGAAAACACGCTGAACATCGATGGTGGCAAGGCCGAGTACCAGAAGTACAAACTGTACGGTGAAAACAGGATCGATACGCGCGACCTGAAGAGCTACTACGCCACGGCAACCATATTTGGTGAAAGCAGACTTAAGCTTTCCATCCAGGACGAGATCAAGATCAATGCTTTCGGAGAATCACAGGTTACATACGCGGGTAACGCTGAGGTGAACAAAGGACTGATCTTTGGGAAGGCCAACATTCGCAGGGTGAACTAGAGACCGGTTTCCAGGACAACTTCGGCGCTGATCATAGTCGTCGCTACAGGTTCAATCTGTACATGGCACCGTTGGTGGGCGGACTGGTCCTGTTCAGGATGGTGGATTGTTTGTTCGCAAATATCAAAACCCTTTACCCGGAAGATCATTACGAAACCGCTCAATGCCTTTTCTGTCCTGAAGGGTCACATAAACGATCTTTCCGTTAAGTCCTCCAAAAACAAGGTTGCTGCAATTTTTTCCCGTAAGCGGTATCTCGCGGATTTCTTTTCCCTCAGGAGAGAGGACCAGGATTGTGCCCTTGCCATAGCGGGTTACGTAGAGATTACCTTCCCGGTCGCATGTCATCCCATCAAAACCGAAGTCGGGCACGGATGCGAAAAGTCTCTTGTTCGAGATGTTCCCCTTTTTATCGACATCGAAGGCCCAGATTTGCTTCTGGACACTTTCGTTCACGTACAGCGTTCGTTCATCGGGACTCAGTGTGATTCCGTTTGTTGTACCCATGCCGGAGGCAAGAAGGGTAACGCTTCCGTTGGGATCGATTCGCCAAATATTACCCGTTCCATTCTTCCAGTTTGGATCGGAAGCATAAAGACGGTCTTTGCGATCGATACACAGATCGTTTGGCTGATTAAAGCGGTTGTCATGTGCGAAAACCGAAACCTTTTTCGTCTTCATGTCAACCCGCAGCACGTTGTGGCCGGTGAAGTCCGCCAGGAACATGTCTCCCCGTCTGTTGAACTTGATACTGTTAGCTGTACTGCCTTCGGGAAGGGCCACGAACAGCTCAGCCTTGCCATCCGGTCGCACCACGCCAATCGTTCCATCGCGTTCAAAGTTTACCACGTAGAGGTTACCCGCATGATCAAACGCCGGCCCTTCAATGTTATTTGAAAAGATATTCATCCCGGTGAAGTCTTCGGACTGATGAAGACGTTGCATATCCTGAGCCTGGACACGCAACACACACACGATTAAAACTGCAATTACCCGCATAAGCTGAGATTTCAAATCAATGTTATCAAAGTAATTGCATTAATCAAACTGCCTGAAAAAAGAAAAGCCCTGCATCCGTCCGATGCAGGGCCGTCCAAACCTTTTATATACTCTATTAAAAACGGCTCACTTTTCTGTTACCAGCTTCATCGATCACTTCGATGCTGGAGACTTTCTTGTTTTTCACGGTATAGATCTGCGCGAATTCACCAGTGATCTTTTTTGTTTCGTTGAACACCAGTCTGTCAAAGTTGTCATAGATGTTGATCGTAACCGTTTCAGTTCCTGCGTTTGCAAGAGAAACAATGTACTTTTCATTTTCACCGGCAAGGCGGGAAACATGAACGACCTTCTTTGAAGCGGCAGCCTTAGCGGGCTGATAGTTCACAGTCTCTGTCACGCGGTTTGCACCGTCCGCGATTTCAATCGTATAAGTACCTGCAGCAAGTCCGCTGAATTTAACCGGGACGATAAATCCTCCGCCGGTAACCGTTTCTGAATAGATCAGTTGAGATTCGGCGTTGTATATATTCATCTTCACTCTTCCGTAGGTCTTCTCAGTCTTGTAGATCACCTTGAACACGTCTGTGCCTTTAGGAACTACAGCGAATCCGGTGTTACCGGGATTTTCTTCAGCAACCGCGCCTATGGCACTGACCATAAAAAGCGCTGCGATTAGTAATACATTAGTTTTCATGATTTTGAGTTTTTTCGTTTTTGTTTACAGAGCAAATTTACGTTCCCGGCGGCGTTAGGGTTGGCAGTTTGTAAGGAAACATGACTTATTTCCTGA
>CBKWFZ010000380.1:0-4518 GCA_966673785.1 uncultured bacterium | reverse complement strand
ATCAGCGGCTTCTTAAAACTGGAAACTGGTTCTCCGGTGCCGTCTCCGTCCTTGTCAGCCCCAATCACGGGCCAATTATTTTTCCATGTCATCGGCTGCAGATGAACAACACGTCCATAAGCTTCCATATCCTGGAAATGAATGAACCAGTCTTCCCCCGCAGATGTCGTTACCCATGCACCTTGATGCGGTCCGTTAATCGTAGTATTACCCTGATGCATCACCATTTTGCGCTCGTACGGACCAAAGACTTGTTTTGATCTGAGTGCGATCTGCCAGCCCGTTGCAACGCCTCCGGCAGGCGCGAAAATGTAGTAATAGCCATTACGTTTGTAGAATTTGGGGCCCTCCACGGTCGGATCGTCACGATGACCGTCATACACGATGCGTCCCTCATCGATCGTTTTTGTTCCATCGGCTGTAAGTTCCTTCACGACAATCACACTCTTTATACCGGCACGGCTACCTGCGAAAGCGTGAACAAGATAGGCCTTGCCGTCGTCATCCCACAACGGGCATGGATCGATCAGTCCCTTGCCTCCTTCAACGAGAACGGGCTCACTCCACGGACCTTCGGCCGACTTTGCCTTGACGAGGTAAATACCAAAGTCGGGATCGGGGTAATAGATATAGAATTCACCGGCGTGATATCGGATCGAAGGCGCCCATACGCCGTTACCGTGCTGTGGTTTTTGAAAATGCTCGAGTGGTACCAGACGTTTAAGTGCGTGCGTTAAGATACGCCAATTGACAAGATCCGTTGAATGCAAAACGGGAAGTCCGGGCACACAATTAAAGCTGGATGAAACCATATAGTAGTCATCACCTACGCGGCATACGTCGGGATCTGAATAATCGGCATGCAATACCGGATTCCGATAAGTGCCATCGCCCTGATCCGCAAGCCACACGGAGGAAACGTACCTCCCATCCGGTTGAGCATACGCAGCGCCAGCAATTACGACGAAAACGGAAAGGAGAAGCAGACGCGTCATATTTTTCCGACAACCGATTCTACAAGGCTGTTAAGATAAGTTTCTATGTTATCGTATCCAGGCTGTAATGTCTGCTGCGAAGCATCGGACGGATCCGCCGGATTGAGACCTTGCTTGTTTTCCCAACTGTCGGGCATGCCGTCGCGATCCTTGTCAACCACCGGACTTCCGCCTTTCAGTTCAGGCCATCCACCTACGTCACTTTGCGAATCTATGATCCCATCATTTTTCCTGCCGGACGAAGCACTGTTATTTTTTACTTCCGTTACTACCCTCGCATCGACTGCATCGCGCGAAAGACTTGCGCCGGCATGTCGCAGTACCCTTTCATAAGCGACTTCGGCCTTGTCAAGTTCAACGCTTTCAACTTCGAAAGGCTTTGCAATGAAGGTTTCCGCCGGAATGGTCTCCTTGGCCTCAAAACCCATAGTATTCTCGCGCGTTACTTCGCTGTTTCCTTCGAGCACATTACCTTCCGCAAAATACTTTCCGAACGGGGGCCATGGATTAAGAATCCGGTCTCTTTTGGTGCTGGCAGGGCCTGGTTTGTAATAGTTGGCCCTTATGTTGTAACGACCCGATTCACCTCCGTAAACGTTGTTGTTTTTCCAGTTGTAGATCACGTTGTTCGAGAAGTCTACCAGTTCATCAGGCGAATTTCGCGTTGACGACGACCCGCTGAATCGCGGTGTTCTGCTTGTGTGACTTGCAATCAGGTTGTGATGAAACGTCGCGCCTTCTCCGCCCCATATGCCTCCATAGCCATGATCGCCTTTCGCGTGTACCGATGCGTTTAGGCTTTCAGAAATTATACACCACTGTAGGGTAAAATTCCGGTTCCGATAAAAGGACGCGCATTCATCGGTGGCCCAGCTCATCGAGCAATGATCAACGATCACATTGGTGACGCCTTTGTTTCCGCTTATGGCGTCGGACTGTTGTTTGGATTCATCGCCAAGGCGGAAACGCATAAACCGGATGATGACATTATCAGCTTTTACTGTAAGTGGATGATTTTTCAAACAGATTCCGTCACCGGGAGCGGACTGCCCGGCAATAGTGATGTCACCATGGTTAATATCGAGCGCCGACTGGAGTTCGATGTATCCCGATACCGCAAAGACCACGATACGCGGTTCCTTCATACGAACTGCATGCCGGAGCGAACCGGGCCCATCGTCATCAAGATTGGTAACGTAGACCACTTTGCCCCCGCGACCCCCCGTTGTAAACTTGCCGAAACCCTCTGCACCCGGAAAGGCAA
The DNA here is from genome assembly GCA_966673785.1 of uncultured bacterium. GTDB lineage: Bacteria > Bacteroidota > Bacteroidia > Cytophagales > Cyclobacteriaceae > Ohtaekwangia. The sequence continues at coordinate 2,259 of CBKWFZ010000380.1, read as the reverse complement.
CCGGTTTAACCTGTGAGGCGCATTGACTGGTGTACAGCGCCATTAGTCCAACGGCAACGATACGTGGAAAATTCATTAACAACATCATCATTTCTTCACGGGATTTACGATTCGATCCTTCAACGCCAACTTTGACTGTCTTATTTCATCGAGCACGAGCTGTGCGATCAACCGCGCGCCAAGTTCGTTGAAGTGTGTATTGTCATTCTTTCCGTCAGGATAGTTTGGATGCTCTCCCGGCTTCAGCTGAAGAAAAAGTAGTGTCGATTTATCCTCACCGAATTCCTGATACAACATGCGGCTTTTCGCATCCAGGTCGATAAATGCAACCTGTTCTTCTTCCGCCACTTCTCTCACCAATGCCGAGTACGCTTCATGCGTTTCGACGGCCATCCCGTTTGAAAATTTACGGCGCGACACGGGAGTAAGCAACACTGGTGTGGCCGCTCTCGCCCTTGTTTCAGAAATAAATCGCTTGAGATTCAGCCTATATTGATCGGGGGGTGTGTATCGGTCTGTCTTTTCTTTTGATTCGTCGTTGTGCCCGAACTGAATAAAAACGTAGTCGCCCTTTTTTAATGTTGAGGTAACCGCGGCCCATCGGCCCTCGCTTATGAACGTGCGTGTACTCCGGCCGTTCCTGGCGTGATTGGAAACTGTCACCGTCGAATCAAAAAAGTATTTGAACGGCATCCCCCAGCCTGTTTCCGGATAAGCCGATTCGTCCTTTACCGACATCGTTGAGTCACCGATCACGTACACGGTTACCTTGTCCGTAAAGGAGAACGAGGCCAGCATCAGCACAAGCATTACGAGACAGATTGTTTTCACCGGTCCATTAATCATAAAATGGTTATTGTCTTGCATCAGTGATCAGTTTCACAAGGCTGTTCATGTACACTTCGATGTTGTCATACGCGGTACTCAGGTCCCGGCCATTAGCGTCCGGTTTCTCCGGATCGAGTTTCATTTCAACCTCCCACGCATCGGGCATGCCGTCGTCATCGGTGTCTGACGGTGGTTCCCCGGCTTCAAGCGCAGGCCACCCGCCAACATCCTCCTGACTATCGATAAGCCCGGGAATTCCTGTGATGCTCCCGGAATAGGTAGCTGCGCCGTTCCTTGTCTCCTCCACAACACGTTTATCGACAGCGTCACGATAAAGACTCGCGCCGGCGTACAAAAGTACTTTATCGTAAGCTTGCTCTGCAGTGTGCTCAAGCGACAGTGTAAAGTCGATCGGAGACGTCAGCTGGACCAGGGTTTTGGTCGCAATGCCATCGTAAATAATTCCGCCGTTCCAGTTATCTGCGGAAACCGCCTCATTTTGGTCGACGTGATTTCCGGCAATGTAAAACTTTCCGTAACCGGGTGCATAGGCGTCGCTTTGCTCCTGGCTCACACGCATGATGCGCATTGCTTTCGAGAGCGGAGTCGCCGGTCCCGCCTTGTAATAATTGTTAACGATGTTGTACTGGCCGTTTTCCCCGCCATACGCGCTCTCGTCGCGCCAATTATAGATTACGTTATTCCGATAATCCACGTGCTCGTTGGGATACGGGCCATTGCTGACTCCGGGCCGCCAGCCATTGAAGCGCGGATTACGACTTTTATGATGCGCGATCAGGTTGTGATGGAAGCTTGCACGATCACCACCCCAGATCCCTCCATAACCATGGGCACCTTTTTCATGCAGCGAATTGTTAAGACTTTCGGAAATGATGCACCATTGCATGGTGAAATCCTGGTTTGCGTAAAACGAAGCAGCCTCATCGGTGCACCAGCTCATTGAGCAGTGATCTATCACAACGTTCCTGTTGTATCGCCCCCAGATCGCATCGCCCTCTACCTGCTTCTCATTGCCAAGACGAAATCGCAAAAAGCGGATGATGACATTGTCGGCGCCGACAAATACCGGATAATTTTTTATTGTGATGCCATTTCCCGGGGCAGTCTGGCCTGCGATGGTTATATCAGACTGTGTAATGCTCAGCGTGTTGGTCAGTTCAATGGTCCCCGACACTTCGAAGACTACAATACGCCGTCCAGAGGCACTGACCGCCGAACGTAAACTTCCGGTGCCGGAATCGTTCAGGTTGGTTACCTTGATTATCTTTCCGCCTCGTCCGCCAGTCGTCTTTCTTCCGAAGCCATCCGCCCCGGGAAAGGCAAATGCTTCTTCATTAATTGGAACAGGTTTATCGTCACCGGCATCGGGTTTCGGATCCGGATCAGAACTGCATTGCACGTTCACCAAAA
>CBKWFZ010000379.1:0-4530 GCA_966673785.1 uncultured bacterium | reverse complement strand
GGCTAAGGCAAATCTCATTCGCCCACCGGAGGAGTTGCACCGATCAGTTCAATGGTAAGCGGCTGCGGACTAAAACATAGTATAAAGATAATCAGCATCAACCATCCCAGGATGATGCGTTTGGTATCGAGCGGTTTTTCGATTTCTGCAGGAGGATGTGACACGCCAATAAACCTGCCGACGATCATCCCAAAGAGCAACCACCCCCGGTATCCGTCCACAGACGGGAAGACGGCAGTTAATGTAAACTGAACAGCGAAGACAACGAGGGCGATCATGATGGTATTCCGCTCGCTCCAGCCCAGCCCTTTAAAACAGAAATAGTTAAACCAGATCGCCAGCAGTACCCAGACAACAATCTCGGGCACAAAATTGAATAACATGCCTTTATCGGTGTGAACGTTGGCGAATCCAAGGCCGGCGTAAAAAATGAGGAGAATAAAAAATACCGTAGCAACGATACGGTGTCCTTTTCGGCCAAACAAACCATAGATGATGTGTCCGCCGTCGAGTTGGCCAATAGGCAACAGGTTGAGTGCAGTAAAGAACAAAGCGATGTAGCCGGCCATCAGCACGGGATAGTGCATCATCTCCTGTGGATGCGGAAGCTTTTCAGGATCGGCGACGAACCTTCCGAAGATCTCGAACAGCAGATTATTTCCCATCTTCAGATAGATCGCCCCGCCGTGATCCGCCACGTATGCGTCTTCGTACACTACATCAGCAAAGCTTTCGCCGTACTGTGCGTACTCGGGATGAAACTGAAAAACGTATTCCTGCGAGGGCAACGTGCTGAATCCATAATACAAAACACCGAGAGCCACAACAAATCCCGCGAGGGGCCCTGCAAGGCCGATGTCGAAATTCTGAAGATTGGTCGTTACCCGGGACCGGATGCGAATGATGGCACCCATTGTTCCGATGAAGAAAAACGGAAGCGGCGGAAACGGAATATAATAGGGAAGCGATGACTTGATGCGGTGATACATCGCCGCGAAGTAGTGGCCAAATTCGTGCACCGTAAGAATAAGCAGAAAAGGTACTGAATAGGCTGCCCCCGACCAGAAGTCGGCCCAGCTATATTCGGTGTTTATTCCATATCCCTCATTGCTGTAGATCGATTTTGCGAAAGAGAAACTCGCACCGGCCATCGTCGTCGTAATGAACGTCAGGAAGAACAGACAGACCTGAAGGATAATACGTTTGGTTTCCTTACTCATTAAAATATTTCAAAATGAAATCCGGGGTATTGACATAAGCGGTCTGGAGTCCAACAATTCTGGCGCCTTCAATGTTTTCCGCATTGTCGTCCAGAAAAAGTGATTCCTGAGCCAGAAGGCGGTTCTCATCTAATACCTGTTCAAAGATTTCCCGTTCAGGTTTGCGTTTACCCATAAAATGTGAATAGTACGCCCGGTCGAAGTAGCTATCGAGCGAGGGTACCGCATCGGAAGGCGGAAGAATCATTGAATTGATATAATTCAAATGAATCGTGTTCGTATTGCTTAACAGAAAGACCGTGTACTTTCTTCGCAGCGTCAGAAGCAAAGCGAGCTTGTCGGCCGGAATTCCGAGAAGCATGGCATTCCAGCATGCGTCGAGGTCGTCGTCCGGGATCGATACGGCATAGAGTTCACGAACGAAATCGCGGAACTCCACGTCGCCGATCTCCCCACGTTCATATTTCAGGAAACCATCGCTGTAACGGAAACGATGCGCTACTTCTTCAGGGGTTAGACCAGAAACACGGGCAAATTCGCCTATCGTTTTCGGTACATCGAGATCGAGGATTACACCACCCAGATCAAAGATCAGATTCTTGATTGCCATTCAGAAAGGGCGGAAAAGTTAATAGGGGCTTCCGCCTGCGGGGGCAAAAATAGAAAGTTTTCACGGAAGTTGGCCTTTCCCGAGGCAAGACACCCGGGAAATGCCCCGAAACAAGATAACGAAATAAGACGGCTATTTCTTCCCAGTGGACGACATGAACGTAACCTCGTCCGACCTTATGCTGATAAAATCGATTTCCGTACCAAGAAACCCGAGGTAGTGCGTAGAAGACCGGATGATATTATCGTATTTAAAATCCACCAGCTGTTTTTGTGCGAGCAGCGAATACATCCCACACTTGCCATTGGATCGCACGACAAGGAGGTTATCGTCTTCCGAAACGACATCCTCAAACTGCGGCGCCATGATAGTTTTACCAAGCTTGTCGATGACACCGTACTTCGCGTTCTTTCCTTTTACCTTAAGGTAGTTATAACTTGGGGAGTAGTAAGATTCACGATGTTTCCGGTAAAGTGGCGACAGGTCCAGGAAATCACCTTCACTCACCACCCTGCCCTGTTCATTGACAAGAAAATACTGTTTTCCCTTTGCAGCGCGATACATGGGCTGATCGCTGTCGCGGTCCTTGAGGGACTCAAGTGTCGTGTATTCGATTTCAGTGACCGGTTTTCCAAACTGGTTCAATAATCCAAACTTCCCGCCTTTTTCAACGATCAGGGTTTTTGAGCCATCGGAAATATTATCGAACTCGCATGTCAGAATTTCAGTAGGCATACCGTTGTTCACACGGACGAGACCGCATTTTCCATTTTGGATCGAAATGATGTTATTATAATATCCCTTCCTCACATTATCATAGTTGAACGGTAGCGTAACCCGGCCGTCGATCAGCATGAACCCGTATTTCCCATCCTTATTTCTCGCCAGGTACGAGCCATCCGAATAGTGGCTTTCGCTGAATTCCAGATATGTAACGGGGACTATGACCTTCTCATTCCTGTCAATTACGCCATAGCGACCATTTTCTTTTACGATAAAGTATTCGCTGTTCATCGCGGAAACCCTCAACTCATCGTACCACTTTTTGAATATTGGTTTATTATTGATATCAATAATGTTCGATTTCGTTCCTTTGGTTGCAACGAAGTACGCCTCGCGGTCAAGCCTGCGCAAACGTGTATACTCAAACGGAACCGTTAGCTTTCTTTCAATGATGCTATAGATGCCCCAGGTGTCATCGAAAGACACCATCAGATAGTTTTCGATACCTGAAATCCGTTCCAGCTGTTTCCACGTGAACGGCGCAAGTAGCACGTCGTTATTGTCGATAAGACCCCACTTATTATCGCGTTTGGCTGCGAATACATTATTACCGATACTTGACAGCTCCTGATAGACGATTGGAATGGTCCAACGCTTCTCATTGAGGTTGAAGAGTCCATAGGTAGCGCGGTTTATTGAGAGGACGAGCTCATAGTTATTCGGTGCTGATCCGGGACTAAAGATATGAGGAAGTAACACATTACCATCTTTGTCCACCACGCCCTGTGCGGCATAACGGTTCTGATCATTCTTTTCCCAATAGTAATCGAACCGGTCGTTTATGCTTCCGGAGACGGAGTATTTTGGATTAAACCGAATGCTCTGAACGGCATCGAATGTAAAAAATGACGACGATGATGGCGAGGGGCGGTCATCCGCGACGACCTCTACAATTACCTCTTCTACCGGTTCATCACTATCCAGCATAATTGCAACCTCCTCCTCTACCTGATGAGAAGTTTTCTTGTCGGATTGGACGACCGGGCGATTGGAGATGCAGGAGACTGCAATGCTGCACGAAAGTGCGATTAACGAGTTACGTAACATAGTTTGCTAACCTGGGTAAATAACGGCCGGCAATTTCGAAAATAAAAACGAATAGTCGACGCAGGCAACAACCAGTCGACGAATGGCGATGAAAGATTATCGTTTCACGATCAGTTTTTCGGTACCAAATAATGCTCTGTCAAAGCATTCGGCTGCGTTACTGCCCGTTGAGAACCCGCAGGCGGTGCCTCCATTCGGGAATCTGACTGTAGTTTGCTATTTCCTACATGAGTTGCGTTGGCCATAAAAAGTACTGGTGACGCGTCCACACTATCGCGTACTTAGTCTGAAAATCATATCATAACCTGTCGTAAGTCAAGCTAAGGAATCATCATGCAAGCTAGATTGCTCACAAAAACAGCGAAAAATATGTTAACGGACAACATCAGGCTGGAACTTGAAAACCGTGTACGGATTGAAACCAGTGTGCGCGATTTCATCAACGCCCATTATTATGAGGAAAACGGTTTATCCATTGTGGCGAACAAAGCTGCTTCTGCAATCCGACGCGAGGCAAAAGAAGCAGCCACGCATCTGGCCCGACTGGAAGGGCTACAGCGAATAGTTGACCGCGAGCTTGATGGCCGGGAAAGTGATTGCCTTCCCGAAATCCGGACGCTGATGGACAGATTTATCAGGAAGCACTCGTGCGTTGGTTATGCAACAGCACGGAAAATCGCAGAGACGGAACACAACGAAGGGATACTCGCCCTGCTGTCAGAAAGTGTTACTAGCGCCTTCTGCAAACTTCAGAATTAATCGCGCACTGGTATCTGGCCGCGTAAGCATGATGCGGAGCTAGTATCGAAAACTTAAACAGTGAGGGGCCGGCGAGCACCTCGCCGACCCCAAACTAAAAAGCGTCCTCAG
>CBKWFZ010000378.1:0-4536 GCA_966673785.1 uncultured bacterium | reverse complement strand
GTTGGGCAAAAATTGATTTTATAGCTTAAGTTGTGCCAGTTTCAAAAACGGACAACGCAGGCTCAATCCGCAACGGGCATTCGGGGCGGTGTACACTATTGAACAAAGCGCTGTTCAGGAGTGGAAATGGCATCTAAATTTAAATCCATCGACTATGGCCGCATGTGATCCAATTCAATTCTCGGGAATAACACCCGAAGTTTTCAATCAGATATCGAAACAACTCGCCGACAAGGGCTTTCATCTTTCCGGGCCGAGGGGAACGGTAAATGGTCCTTTCGGGATTGTCATCGAATACGATTGGAACGAACAAACCGGCAATATTCGTCTGGAAGTTCTCGAAAAAAGCTTCTTTGTGCCGTGTTCTCAGATCCGGGAGCAGCTGAACAACGCTTTCCACAAGTATGTAAAATCCTGATACTATTCCGGAGGACCGGTCCTGGAATTTTTAAGCTCCAGAACTTTGTGCCCCCTGCATCTGTTGAGCAAACAGTTTGTTATCTTTGACTTAACCGAGTTTTGCACCTCGTCTCCATTCCGATGAAAAACGCTCGTTGGCTCGCCCCCATTTGTTTCCTGTTGCTGTCAGCGTGTGACAATAGTCCGGAACCCGTTTCTAAACTTGACGACTGCCTTACCGTATCTTCCAAAAACAACGGACGACCCGTCTCCGATCGTTATATTGTATCGCTGCCACTTGAAGAGCAGGCCAATTCAGGACGTAAGAATATATCACAGGCAACTGCGCTTCTTCAGCGGCATGGGGTCGACGACGATCGTGTCATCAATCAGTTCGAAGGCAAATATTCGCACATCGTCCTCCGTCTCTCTGCGGATGAAGCCGCCAGGTTTGCCGGTGATCGCACCGTTATCTCTGTTGAACAGGACAAGCTGGTGTCCATGAGTGCCTGCTTCAGCGTTATTGAGCCGAAACTGATTACGTGGAATGTGGAGAAGACCGGATACGGCGACGGAACCGGCAAAACGGCGTGGCTGCTTGATACCGGTATCGACCTCAGGCACCCCGATCTTAACGTCGACACCATACGCAGTCGTTCCTTCATACCCGATGAACATACCGCCCAGGATGAAAACGGCCATGGCACGCACGTGGGCGGAATCATCGGCGCCCTTAACAATCGTATCGGCACACTTGGGGTTGCCAGCGGAACGCGGCTTGTTGGCCTGAAAGTGCTCGACAGCGAAGGTAACGGTTATCTGTCCTATGTCCTTGATGCAATCAGCTACGCAAGTAAAAATGCGAAACGCGGCGAGGTCATTAATATCAGCCTCGGCGTTGAAGAGATGTCCAACATTCTTGATCAGGAAATCCTTGAACTTGCCAGAAGAGGGATTTACGTTATCATCGCCGCGGGCAATGAGTCTGAACCCGCAAGTAATTACTCACCTGGCAGAACGAACGGTACAAATATCTACACAGTCAGCGCCGTTGACAGCCTCGACCAGTTCGCCTCGTTTTCCAATTATGGTAATGATGTCATTGACTACGCTGCTCCCGGTGTTCGCGTGCTTTCCACGTATCTTGGCGGAAAATACGCCATCATGAGCGGAACATCCATGGCGGCTCCGCACGTTTCCGGGCTGTTGCTGATCAACGAAGGCAGGATCAACCCCGTTGCTCACGCGTTGAACGATCCGGATGGGGCTGCCGACCCCGTTGCCCGAAAATAAGATCACAATCCCCCCTGTAGTCCGTTCGTCGAGCGAAAAACCGTTCCAGACGCAAAACCGTCGCCAGCCATGCGAATGGCACTTGTTTTTTGACTACTCCTGTCAAACAAGATTTTATACAATACGCCAACCATTATGAGAGCCATAGCTTTAGCAATAATGTTTTGCTTTTTTTTCGCAGGATGTTCAGAAGAATTCTCGGAAGAAGACAAAACGGAAGCATTCGAGGAGCTGCCACCGGAGATCATTCCGTCAAAGCCATGCAGTACGCTATATCAGGGAATCATGGATATGTATCCCGAACACAAGCGTAATAATGAAGTCTACGCCGAATTGTTCAATCCCGCTACGGAAAAACGCATCGTGCTCACACGCGAGTCTGAGGTATATGCATCCTTTATTTCCGAAGGCGCCGGATGGGCGAACACGTTCGGGTATTACACCTACAACGTAGATAATCCGCCCGGGTCCGCGGCAGATATCAAGAAGCACGTTCTTTTTCCGAATGTTTCGGATGAGATCCTTCAGCAGGGAGATATGCTGCAACTGGGCGAAGGAACATTCCCCGCGGGAACGGTGATTGGATTTTTTCTGATTGCAAGAGGATATGAGGACGGCCTGGTTCATTATGGAAAACCAACGCTGTACACCGACGTGAACCTGAACAAGAACAGTTATCAGCAACATATCCTTTTTAAGGAAGGCGAATGCGGCGATATTGTTCTGGGCTTCGAAGACAGGACACTTGATCTCGCCGATTGTGATTTTGATTACAACGACATCATCATGACCGTCGCGGATAACCGGGAACAGCTTGAAACAGTGTCATTCGATCTTTCCGCTGTAAAACAACTGGAGCGGTAACGGGATGACGACATATTCCCGCAGGGAATAAAACCCGGTAAAAGCAGGTCAGGGAAGTAGGTTAGGAAAAAACGGTTAGCCCGCCAACGGATACGATCACAGGGATCGTATGATTTAGTTAAGGTTAATGTATTTGATGCTCTGGGCCAGCTCAACCGTAAGGACGCGATCTACACGGACCAGCTTCTCCTGAAGTTGTCCGAGGCGTGATTCAAGTATCTCGATTCTTTTGCTGAGGTTGAAGATCAGCTTTACTTGTTCGGGGGTCAGGCCGTCGAGGTTCATATCTTTTTTGCTTTTAGGTATAACAAAAATAGCCTCAACGACGGGCCCCTCGCCACCTTACCGGGTTCATAAACTTACACGACTTAGTTTTTCCTGCACCGCTTGGCGCAAATTCCTCTTCCATCCCGGAAGTTGTTAAAACGGGCCCTATTCGCCCAAATGGTCACGGGGTCGTCCTGCCATGACTCGCACACGCGCGTTACTTTTTGTAGATTTCCAACAAAAGACATTGCAATTCCACGACAAAAACATCATCGGCAATTATGAAGTACCGACGTATCGAGGGCGCCACCAAGCTTGAAAGTTTCATTGAGCCCATGCTTGCACAGACGACCGACCGTACAGCCTTCACCGACAAAGACTGGATCTTCGAAGTCAAGTGGGATGGCTATCGCGCTGTCGCGGAAGTATCAAAAAAGTCGGTCCGCTTATATTCGCGAAATGGCCTTTCTTTCGCGAAAGCCTATCCCCGTGTTTACGATGCCCTGCTTTCGCTTAAAAAGGATATGGTTATTGACGGTGAGATCGTGGTTTTCGATGAGAACGGGAAACCCAGCTTCCAGAAACTGCAGAATTATTCCCATCGTTCCGGCGATGCGATTTGTTACTATGTTTTTGACTGCCTTAGTGTCGGCGGAAAAGACCTCAGGTCGTTGCCGCTGCTTGAGCGCAAGGCCATTCTGCGAAAAAATCTGAAGGAGACCGACGTACTGCGGTACTGCGACCACATTGCCGAAGATGGTGAAGCCTTTTTCGATGCCGTTCGAAAACAGGGGCTGGAAGGGATGATCGCAAAAAAAAGCGACTCACGATATTACGGTGGCAAACGAACTCCATACTGGCTGAAAATCCGGAATATCAAGATGGAGGAGGCCGTGATAGTCGGTTTCACGGCGCCGAAAGGAAGCCGAAAGGGTTTCGGCTCACTTTTGCTCGCGCAGTACGACAAACGCAAGCTGGTGTATATCGGCAACGTCGGCACCGGCTTCAATAATAACTCGCTGGACCAGCTATTGCGGAAACTCTCTCCAATAACACGAGCCACCTCGCCCCTGGATCAGCCAGTCAAGGTGGACAAGCACACGTCCTGGGTGACGCCCCGGTACGTCTGCCAGGTTAAATACACAGAAAAGACAACCGAAGGAATCTTAAGGCATCCGGTGTTTTTAGGCCTCCGAATTGACAAACGCCCGGAGGAAGTCAAAAGCATTTGAATGAACGAACAGTTAGCTACTCCGTTGCCGCCGGGGAAATTACTACTCAGTTCAGCGAATGTTGACTCGAACGTACCAACGACGATCGGGGTGAACGCAGCGTCACCGGAATCCGGTTTTCTTCCAGGATTTGTTTAACCTTACCTTCCCACAAACGTCGCGAAAAGCGAAATGTCACCCGCTCGCTTTGGTGCTCTTGCTCTGTTGTGGCCTCTTCCAGGCACAAATCAGAAAGGATTCGGTACAGATGGGCGTTATTATAACGGAGATAGGCCTCCCACAGCTTGACGGTTACTGTTCCTTCATCGTAGGGTACTTCGGGCGTCCGTGAAAGTGTCATAGGCAGGTTGGTTTGGTGGAAAAGTCATTGCTTAAAATTTAATACCAGCTCCCACTTTCACGAGACCGGAACAGCGAGCAATTTTCTTAAAAAAATTACACAGGCATCAAGAGAACTTTGATATCCGTTTTTAAAAAAAAA
>CBKWFZ010000377.1:0-4543 GCA_966673785.1 uncultured bacterium | reverse complement strand
CAGTTCTCCTTCCTCCTCAGTAGAAGGAGCTTTGAGAATTTCTTCTCTAACTACTTTAAATGTCTGGTAGTTGCACTCAGGGCAACGCAGCGCATGGAGGTGACCTGCATAACGTTCGATCTTAACGTAGCCTGTTTCTTCATCCTTCCACACATCGTAGTCAATGGAAAACACATTCTCTTCAGCCTGCATACCTTCGTCGAGATAAGCATCTTCTTCCTCTTCACTCAGCAGCTTCATCGGCTTGCCACTCTTCGGAGAGATCCTGGGCTTATAACGGAGCACTTTAAGGCGCTTCTCAATAAAGAACGGATAATAGAACTTGAGGAGGTTTTGAATGATCAGCGCCACGATCATACCCATGGCAAATGTGGTGAAGATCCGGACAAATACCCACAGGTAACTAAGTTCAACAATGTTACCATTCGCATAAAAACAGCATCCGACAATCAGGATCAGCGACGCGATCCAAAGCGTCTTGATCTCAGACTTGTTGATGTAATCATACTTGGATTTTGCATCGCTAAGGGTTGCAAGACGCACCACGTGATACAGGACGATCAGAATCGAAATCGCTCCCGCAACGTAGCCCACATTCTTAGCCATCGCGTTCCAAGATTCAAACTGCTGTAGATTTTCTAGCTCCATATAAAACAGGTTGGTTTAATCCTTAGTTTAACAAATATAAACGGATGGATTTATTTTACCTAACTCCACCGGTACATTAAGCCGCCAAATTAACAGAATTTTGCCGCCCGTTTTTTATTATTTACGCGGAAATCTAACGTCAGTTCTTTTGAAAATCCCGGGGCATGAATTCCCGGATAAGACTTGCACAGGCTTCCCTGTTCTCGAACATACCCATGTGGGCAGCCTCTGCCAGGATCTCCGTTCTGATACCGGCATTTAACTCTGCCTGCGCTTTCAGCGATTCCGGGGGAATACCTTTGTCGTGTTCACCACCCACAATCAGCACCGGCCCGTCATAACGCCGCAAAACATCGGTGTTATCGGCCCGGTCGCGCATGGCCTGCGTATAGCCCATAACTGCCTCTTCACCTGCCAGAACACACAACGCGCGGACATGTGGAATTGCCGGGTGACCTGCATCGTAAAAAAGTGGCTGAATGAAATTCGACGTGAAGACGCGAACGCCATTATCGCGGATAAACTGTAAAACTTTACTTCGGGAATCTTTCTTCTCTTCGGAATCGGCAAGCGCGGTGCTATGGAACAAAACAAGGCCGCTATAGTTTTCAGGCCGCTGACGAAGCATCTCAAGCGCGACATAACCACCCAGCGAATGACCAACAACGACGGCATCACGAATCTGATGTTGCTCAACCCAAAGGTTCAATTCCGCGCCTACGTCACCGAGCGTAAAGCCTGATTTCAGCAGCTGACTTTCACCAAACCCGGGCAGGTCGGGTGTGTAAACCGTGTTCGAACTGGTAAAATTCTGAGAAAATTCCTGCCAGATCTTCCTGTTCATCGGAAAGCCGTGTAAAAGTATTAACGCGGGCCCGGAACCGGTCTTATCAAAAACGATATCCGGCATCACACCGTTTTTTCAATACCTTCAAGCATATCAATGACGGCGCGTTCAATACCATCGGGATCGAACCCGCAGTCGCGCTGCAGCTCCAGCTGCTCTCCGTGTTCGACGATTGCATCCGGAATGCCAAGCCGGCGTACCTCAGCCTGATAGTTGTGATCAGCCATGAATTCGAGAATTGCACTTCCAAATCCACCCTGAATACATCCGTCCTCGACAGTAATGATCTTCCGGAAACGGGCGAAAATCTCGTGCAATAGTGCCGCGTCAAGTGGCTTTGCAAAGCGCATATCATAATGAGCCACGCTGATGTGCTGCTGATCAAGCCGGTCACACACCTCCACTGCATAATTACCGACATGGCCCAGCGTCAGGATGGCTAGTTCGCTGCCTTCACGGATCATGCGGCCGGTACCGATGGCGATTTCCTCCATCGGAGTCTGCCACTCAGGTAACACACCCTGACCTCTCGGGTAGCGGATTGAAAACGCCTTGCCCTTCCGGGGCAATTGTGCGGTATACATGAGGTTGCGCAATTCGGATTCATTCATCGGAGCGGCAACGATCATATTAGGGATGCATCTGAAGTATGCAATGTCGTATGCACCATGGTGCGTAGGCCCATCGGCTCCGGCGAATCCCGCGCGGTCAAGACAAAAATTAACGGGCAGATCCTGAATACACACGTCGTGGATCACCTGATCGTAGGCGCGCTGCATGAAGGAGCTGTAGATATTGCAGAAGGGAATAATTCCCTGAGTCGCCAGACCTGCCGAGAACGTAACGGCATGCTGTTCCGCAATACCGACATCAAACGCGCGATCAGGCATTTCCTTCATCATGATATTCATGGAGGATCCCGACGGCATCGCGGGCGTGATCCCGACAATGCGATCATTTGCCCGCGCAAGCTCCACCAGCGTAAGGCCGAATACATCCTGATATTTTGGAGGCTGCGGACTCGTATTGACTTTTTGGTGAATTTCGCCGGTGATCTTGTCGAATTTTCCAGGGGCGTGCCACGTAGTTGCATTGCCTTTTTCGGCCGGACCGTAGCCCTTGCCTTTAACTGTAACGCAGTGCAGTATCTTTGGCCCCTTAATATTTTTCAGGTCGTTGAGAATAGTGACCAGATGGTTGACATCGTGACCGTCTACCGGACCGAAATACCGGAGGTTGAGCGACTCGAAGAGATTACTCTCCTTAAGCAGCGTCGACTTGATTCCGGTCTCCACCTTCGAAACCAGTTCCTGGGCGGTTTTACCGAAAGCCGAAAGTTTGCCGAGAATATTCCAGACGTCGTCCTTAAGCTTGTTGTATGTTCGCGATGTCGTAATGTCAGTGAGATAATCCTTCAGGGCACCAACATTCGGATCGATCGACATGCAATTGTCGTTGAGAATGATGAGGACATTGGTATCGCTCACGCCGGCGTGATTGAGTCCTTCGAACGCGATTCCACCGGTAAGCGCGCCGTCCCCGATCACGGCAATATGTTGCTTTTCCTCGTTTCCAAGATATTTTGAAGCAACCGCCATCCCGAGGGCAGCGGAAACCGATGTTGATGAATGCCCAACGCCGAAGGCATCGTATTCACTCTCTTTAATCTTCGGGAATCCGGACAGTCCGCCGTACGTGCGGTTCGTATAGAACTGATCGCGGCGACCGGTGAGTATCTTGTGGCCGTAAGCCTGGTGACCAACGTCCCAGACCAGCTGATCAGACGGCGCGTTGAAAACGTAGTGTAGCGCAACCGTGAGCTCCACGACACCGAGGCTCGCTCCGAAATGACCGCCATAAACGGATACATTGTCGATGATAAACTGGCGCAGCTCTTCACAAAGCTGTACCAATTGTGCCTGATCTAATTTTTTGAGATCTGCCGGGTTTTCAATAGCCGCCAGGAGCTTGCCGGGTGTAATGAGCATAGGTTAATTATCTGGACCCTGATTGGATCTAAACAACCAATCCAAGGTAACTGTTTTACATTTTTCCTCCTAACCCCTCGATTTCGACGAAAAAAAGCGATTCAGTCGAAAAGCGCACCCAAATTTAGCAGGTCTGGCGGGAATAAAAATTCCTGCCTTTAATGAGAGAACTTTTTACCTTTGCCTTTCACTTATGGCAGCATCAGAAAATTTTGAGGTAAAACTCCCCCTGTTCGAAGGACCATTTGACCTCCTTCTGTTCTTCATTGAGCGCGACGAACTTGATATCTACGATATTCCGATTTCCAAGATCACAAACGACTTTCTGGACTACATTCACCACCTCGAGCAGCTCAATATTGAAGTAGCGAGCGAGTTTATTCTTGTGGCCGCCACCCTGATGCGGATCAAGTCTAAAATGTTGCTGCCAAGGCCGCAGATAGACGAGCAGGGCAATGAGATCGACCCGCGTGAAGAACTGGTGAAACACCTTCTCGAATACCGGAAGTACAAATCGGTCGTCGACTCTTTCCATAAGATGGAAGAAACAGAACTGCTCAAGGAAAAGCGCGGTAACCTGATGAAAGAACTGAGGACGCTTGCGGAGAGCACGAACGTCGAGGCGGAACTGCAGGACATCACGGTATTCAAGCTGATGACCGTATTTGAGAAGGTTCTCAAACGCTATGAGGCCAGCAAAAACAAACCGGTGCATCAGGTGATCCAGTATCCGTACACCGTCGACGGACAAAAGAAAATGCTCATTGACCGGCTGAGTACGAGAGAACGAATTTCATTCACGGAACTGCTCGAAGAATTCCCCAGCCGCATCGGATTGATCTTCAACTTCCTGGCTATCCTTGAGATGCTTGCCCTGCAATTGCTCACAATACAGGTTGGTGAAGGCTATAACAATTTCTGGGTATCCAAAGCCGCAACGAGTACGGAAAATATCGCTGAAAACAACACCGTGCTCTAACTGTACAAGTCGTTTCTATCGGCGCGGGCAACCTCGACAAAAAAGTTTCCGACCTTTTTGATCACCGCGTCAAAGTACGCT
>CBKWFZ010000376.1:0-4550 GCA_966673785.1 uncultured bacterium | reverse complement strand
AGATTACCTCCATCCGGATTCACTCCAGGTAACGCAAGTGGTTGCCGAACCGGCGCTGGTGGAGGCGAAGGAAGGGGATCGCTTCCAGTTTCTCCGCAAAGGATACTTTTGTCTTGATCCCGACTCGAACAAGTCCAGACTTGTGTTCAACCGGACCGTTACGCTCCGCGACATGTGGAGTAAGGAAGTTAAAAAAGGATAGAATCAGGATAACAGATCGCGAAGCAATTGTTTTGCAATGCGTGTGTGATACCGGAAGTTGGACCTTGCCACGAGATGGATCAACAAAGTAAAAAGTAATAATGCCAGCGCGGCTGAGAGATTTTTATAACCGGCATAAATCACGACACTCAGGAGTGGCAATACAACAGACCAGAACGACAGCAACATTTTCGTCGCGGGGAAAAGAGCGTAACGGATGAACACGAGCGAGCCTTTTGAACTTGATTCGATCTGGCCATTGAGCAACGGCACGAAAAACTGCTGACGCCGGGTTCTCAGGGTGAGCTGAAATCTTCCATCTTTTACCCACCCGTCAATCAATCGCGGAACGCCGCTGCTCATTACCTGTTTTCCGATGAGGGCCTCAAGTCTTGCCGAAACAAGTTCATGGTCGTGCAGCATCACAAACGTCTCCGTCTCCTCAGGATACAGCCTCATCAAACACTGGCGATACAGGAAATTTCAACGTTCACACCTTTGGGCAGTTTTGATACTTCAACTGTTTCGCGGGCGGGGGCATCCTGCTGGAAATACTGGCCGTAAATTTCATTCACTTTCGGAAAATTGTTCATGTCCGTTAGGAAAATGGAGCACTTGATCACGTTACCGAAATCAATGCCCGCTGCTGTGAGAATAGCCTGAAGGTTTTTCATTACCTGTGTTGTCTCCTCCTCTATCGAAGTTGTTACCAGTGCGCCTGATGCCGGATCGATCGCGATTTGTCCGCTGACAACCAAAAGATTTCCGGATTGAACAGCCTGGCTATATGGGCCGATGGGCTTCGGCGCCTGGGCGGTGTAAATGATTTTCTTTGCCATGTGCGAAAATTATGATGAACCGTGTTATGTTTAAGGCCTGCGAAATCGCGCGGCACGAATTCTTAGCTGGTCACAAAAATGAAAATATTAATTACGGGAAGCGAAAAAAACTTTCTGGAATGGTCAGCAATTCTATCAAAAGATCATACGCTAAATTATCAGCCCGAGCGCCCGACGGCTTTGGAACATCTCCGTGGTGCAGACGTCGTCATTGATTTTCATGATTGCTCGAAACCATCGGCAACGCTTGGTATTTATAACCGCTCAGATGCTCCGGTGTTCCTTAACTCTGTTTTTGGAACGCTGACGGAGATTCGTGAGGCCGGTCAAATTGCGCGTCATGCCGTCTACGGGTTTAATGGCCTTCCGGGATTTTTTAACGGCTGCGTCGAGGCGGTGGCTAACGACGATAATGATGTTGGCGCACTTCGGGACTTGTGCAAATCACTGGGCATCGAAGCGGTCACGGTAAAAGATCAGGTAGGACTGGTAACGCCAAGGGTTGTCTGCATGATCATT
The DNA here is from genome assembly GCA_966673785.1 of uncultured bacterium. GTDB lineage: Bacteria > Bacteroidota > Bacteroidia > Cytophagales > Cyclobacteriaceae > Ohtaekwangia. Next base: position 2,991 of record CBKWFZ010000376.1, on the reverse strand, counting down.
AATGAAGCGTATTATACGGTCGAAGAAGGCACAGCCAGCCGCCAGGACATTGACCTCGCGATGAAACTCGGCACAAATTATCCATTCGGACCTTTTGAATGGTGTGAAAAAATCGGGTTGGCAAATGTCTATCGGCTGATTGTCGCGGTATCGCGTTGTACCGGAGATGATCGGTATAAAATCTGTCCGCTGCTGGAAAAAGAAGCACGCGATCGGATATTGCTCGCAGATTAAGTTTTAAGCCCGCTATTCGATTATAGGAAGGCGCACACTATTTTTGAAGGAAAACAGCGTGCACGAATTGGAGGAAGAACCTGCTCTACATACTCACAGCGCCTCCCGGCCGCAGCGGTGGCGCAGGATACGATCGGGGCTTCTGATCGCAATGGCGTTGGTGACCTTCCTGTTCGCCATCAATCTCATGGTGGCTTCTCTTAACCGGCTGGGCACGGGGTTATCGGAGACCATCCTGTTTGCAACTTCGAATCCCTTCAACGGACTGTTCATCGGTTTACTCGTCACGGCGCTTTTGCAGAGCAGTTCGACGACGACATCCCTTGTGGTTGCATTCGTTGCATCCCGTTCCATAACCGTTGAGGCCGCATTGCCGATCATCATGGGGGCCAATATTGGAACCACCATCACGAGTACGATTGTTAGCCTCGGCTTTATAAACAAGAAAAAGGAATTTCAGCGTGCTGTTGCCAGTGGTACTTACCACGATATGTTCAACATCCTCACGGCGCTGGTCGTGTTCCCGTTGCAGTACTATTATGACGTCCTCGGGCGACTCTCCTCTTACATCGCCGACCTCCTTTTTGTGCCGGTCCTGAACCCGGTGAAGCAGGTTGGTCCGGGAAGGAGCCTGTTTGATCCCGTTATCGTGCTTCTCGAATCCTGGATTCCTGCGGGACTCCCGCTCAGCCTGATCTCACTCGCGTTGCTGTTTGGTTCTATCCTCGTTTTCCGGAGACTGGTGACTGACCTCCTTGATGTGAAGGAACCCAGGAGACTCGGCCGCTTTTTGTTTGGTCAACGATGGAAGTCGTTTTTATGGGGTCTCGTAACCACGGCTGCGATCCGTTCCAGCACAATCACAACCTCGCTTATCGTTCCGGTTGTGGCTAAAAAGATTGTTTCTTTAAGAAAGGCGGCTCCCTTTATCGTGGGAGCAAATGTCGGCACGACCATCACTGCGTTCATTGCTGTTTCACTGAATGCGACAACCCGGGAAGCAATCATCATCGCCTCGTCGCACCTTGTTTTTAATGTAATCGGCGTGATCCTGTTTTTGATTACTCCTTTGATAAATCGGATTCCGTACACGCTCGCAAACCGGCTTGGTTCACTCACGCTAAAGTTCCGGCTGGCCGGGTTTGTCTATCTGCTGAGCACGTTCTTCTTTATTCCGTTTGTGCTGATCTACCTGAATCAGGATACCGTGGAGAGCTACCTGCTTATCTATGAAAAGGGAAGTCAACAATACCAGATGAATGTCCGTGTAAATAAACGCACGCAACAAGGTGAATGGACTTACTATCCAGGCGTTGACGACGCCGTAACCCGAACTCCGGAGCGGATCGAACCGGTGTCCAGCAGAAACAATATCCTGACAGTTGGGAATGAACTTTTCCTGTTCAACCGTCCGGGCTTTTGTTGGGATGGCGAGCGTGACGGAGTGCGACTTCACTCCTGTGTGGAAGATGTACGTTCTGGTTTCGACATTGCCGGCCATTCCTTTGATTCGGTGTACGTTTTCAGTCAGACATCGGGCGAGGCTCGCGATTCCGTGGTACATCGCTACTATTTCTCCGCGCGCGAGCGGATTCTTTTGCTGCATGAAAGGGATGTGGCAGGAGAAAGCCACACCATCGAAAAACTGATCTCAATCGAGGGACGTTAGCCCCGGATTTTCCGATCTTCTCTCTATATTGCGTAAACGAAAGCGACAAGACGTGTTTAAGGAAGGTATTGCCAGAATGTTGAAGCTCGACCAGGTGATCGAAAGGCTTACCGATTATGTGGAAAGCAGAATCGAGATCCTTAAGTACGACCTTAAAGAAGACACGGCGAGAATTCTGTCTCGTCTTTCAGTCTATCTGATCATCCTTTTCGTCGGCACATTCTTCCTTTTATTTATAAGCGCGGCGGCCGCGCTTGAACTTAGCCGGAGCGTGGGCTATTTCTGGGGCTTCGGCATTGTAAGTAGTATTTACATGATCGCTGGCCTGGTCGTGTTTCTGAGACGCAATCAGTTGGCCGCAAAAATCGAACGGGAGATAAAAATACTGGTAAAGCAAAAGAACAAGTAAATGGAGCTAATGGATTCAGATGAGGAAAGGGGCCGCCTCCTGCGGCAGTCCGCCAAACACCGTGAGGCCCTCGAAGGTGAAGTAAGGCTTATTACGGAAAGCACGGAGAAGATCATTAAAAATGCCCTGATCATAGGAGGTTCGCTCGCCCTGGCATACTATATCGTCAGACAGTTCTCGGGTAAAGCCAGGAGCTCAAAATCAAAAGCGCGGAAGCTTAAGATTGTCCAGGCGGAGGCGCCCGGCGTAGTCGTTGAAAAGGAGGAAAGTCATGAGCCCGGATTCATGGGCCAGATCGGAGCAGCTATCGCCACACAGGCTTCCGTCTTTTTGCTTAGCCTTGCCAAAGAGAAGCTGATGGAATACCTGCAGTCCGTTCATGAAAAGAAAGAACACGAACAATGAACGTGCTGCAAACGTTGCTCGCGCGGAAACGCGCAGGAAAGAAATGCATTGCCATACTACTTGATCCCGACAAGATTGACGACACGTCCCGCATCCTTCCTCTCGTCAATCTTGCGAGTGAAAGTTGCGTGGATTTTTTCTTTGTAGGCGGAAGCCTGATCACGACACCGAATTTGTCGGAGGTTGTTCGGAAGATCAAAGACAACGTGAATATTCCCGTTGTGTTGTTTCCGGGGAACAACATGCAAATTGATCCCACAGCCGATGCGTTGCT
>CBKWFZ010000375.1:0-4576 GCA_966673785.1 uncultured bacterium | reverse complement strand
GTTCCTTCTTGGTCTTGTCGGATTCTTCTACCAGTCATACGCGAATACCCGCAACTTCGTGGTTGTCGGATTGCTATTCATCTTAACCGGTGTCGCCCTGGTGGTGTACCTTAACTCACCTCCGACTGAACCGCGTGAACGGGATTACATCTACGCCGGTTCATATTACGCATTTTCATTCTGGATCGGTTTTTCAGTGATCGCCCTTTCGGAATGGTTGTTACCGGTTGTGAAGAAGCTTCGCACTGCTGCGATCATAGCCACGCTTGTTGGGCTGAGCGCGCCAATACTGATGGCGCAACAAGGCTGGGACGACCACGACCGCTCTGACCGATTCTTTTCTGTTGACTCGGCGGTAAATTACCTCGAATCATGTGCGCCTAACGCAGTGCTCTTCACAGGAGGTGACAACGATACATTCCCCTTATGGTATGCGCAGGAAGTTGAAGGCGTGCGGACCGACGTGCGCGTAGTCGTGCTTAGCTACTACAATACCGACTGGTATATTCAGCAATCCATGCAGCAACACTATGAGTCCGAGCCATTCAAGTATACGTTGTCACTGGATGACTACCGGCAGGGCGGGCTGAATGACTGGCTCCCCTATTACGACGCCGGAGTAAAACAAATGGACCTTGCGCGATACCTTCAATTGCTGAAGGAAAAAAACCGAAGCTTGCTTCACCCCGACTACGGTGGCACACGTAATATGCTGCCGACCCGCGAGATCGTTCTCAAAGTTGATGTCGACAAGGTTCGCTCGTTGAATATCATTCCCAAAAACATGGATAGCCTGCTGGTTTCTGAAATGCGCCTTCGCGTTCGTGGCAGCGGCCTGGAGAAGAAGGATCTTGCGATGCTTGACCTGCTCGCCACCTGGAACTGGGAACGTCCGCTTTATGTCAATAACACTTCGCTCGCGCAGTTTAACGTTGACCTGAGCCGGTATGTCGTACAGGAAGGCAACGCATACAGAATTCTTCCTGTATTGAATCCTGTTCGCATGGATCAGTTTGAGCTCGTTAACAACGATGTAAGCTTTGACAATGTCATGAACAAGTTTCAATTCCGGAACCTGGATCGTTCGGATGTGTATTACAGCCCCGACTACAGAAACTTTGTGCTCAATCACCGGTCGAGTATCAACTCGCTAGTCGAAAGCCTGATCACTGCAGGCGATACGACGCGCGCACGGGAAGTGCTTTTGTACAATCTCAAAGTGATGCCCGACAGCGGCGTGAATTTCGATTATTCCACTGCACAGTCTGTGCGTTTCCTTTTTGCGGTTGGCGAACGTGAAAAAGCTATTGAAATTGCCAAGCTGATGTGGCCACGTGCCGATGAGATGGCCGGCTATTACATTGCCGAAAATGAATTCGGTCGCGAATTGCAGGTGAACATTGTTACGCTGGGCGAACTCCAGCGCGCATTGTACGAATTTGGGGAAACCGAGCTTGCACAACAGATCGAGGATGCATACAGCAAACACGATCAGACGCTGCGGATGCTGATGGACCGTTCATCATTCTGACAGCCCGGCTTTTTTCGTTAAGAAACAAACAGGAAAGTCCGGGCCACCGGACTTTTTTTGCGTCTGAGGGGGACGTTGCGTCTTATGGAGGTGGATTACATAATCGTCGGTCAGGGACTTGCAGGATCAGCTGTTGCAGTCCAGCTGCTGAAACGCCGGCAGCGGATCGTTGTTTTTGACGACCCTGCCGCCAATGTTTCATCGCGGATCGCCGCCGGTCTTTTTAATCCCGTGACCGGAAAGAAAATGGCCAGAACCTGGCTGGCAAATGAACTCTTCCCCTATCTCACATCCTTTTACAGCGAACTTGAATCATTAACGGGTTCACGCTTCTTCTATCCCATGCCCATTTACCGGCCGTTCGTATCAATTGAAGAGCAGAACGAGTGGATGGGGAGAAGCTCCGATCCCTTGTTTCGCGACTTTGTTGAGGAAGTCAGCGTTTCCAGTCGTAATCCGGGACTGAATGATGGTTTTGGCGGACTTCTGCTGAAACAATCCGGCTATCTCGACACAACGGCATATGTGAGCGCGATAACCGGCACGATCAGAAAAGAAGGAAAGTACATCCCGGAGAAGTTCAATTCATCCCGGGTTGTAATAGGCGCCGATAATATTCGTTATGGTGATATTGTGGCAAGGCGGCTGATACTCTGCACCGGTGTTCACCGCGACACCTGGTTTTCCTGGTTACCCATCAACCCGTTGAAAGGCGAGACCTTGACGATTACAGCCAACATACCGGCAGATTTGATTGTTAATCGGGGAGTGTATATTGTTCCGGAAAAGCGAACAGGGTTATGGAAAGTAGGATCAACCTATTTTTTTCATGATTCGCAGCCGAATCCAACAGTCGAGGGAAAAGCCGAACTGGAACGAAAGTTACAGGCGTTGATGCAAACCCACTATGAACTAATAGACCATCAGTGGGGTTTCAGGCCTACAACTCCGGATCGCAGGCCGCTGATCGGAAAACATCCGGAGTTTCCGGTTTACATCTTCAACGGACTGGGTACAAAAGGAGTAAGCCTGGCACCTTATTTTTCCGCAGTAATGGTCCACTGGTTGGAAAATTCGGGCGCGCTTCAGAAAGAGGTGGATATTGAACGTTTTAAATCCTTATATTGGGGTTCCCCCCGAATAGTATGAGTGTTCGTAGAGTAATTATTCTAACCATTGCATTTCTAGCTATCCAGATTCACGATAGCTTTAGTCAGCAGGCGCGGGAAGTTTTCGGCAAGAACCGGATTCAATATCGTCAGTTTGACTGGGTGTATCTGAGTGGCGAAAATTTCGATGTCTACTACTATGACGGCCGGAAAGCCCTGGCATCGGAAGCGTTGCAGTTTCTCGAATCGGAATTCGACCGCATTACCGATCTGATCGGATATCCTCCCTATTTCAAGACAAAGGTTTTTCTGTACAACTCACTTACCGACCTGCGACAGAGTAATGTCGGGCTGAACCACACTGTTTTCAACGTCGGAGGTGAGACGGAATTCATCAAGCCTTACGTCGAAGTCGCTTTTCTGGGAACTGCTCAGGAGTTCAAGGAGGAGTTGCTCTACCGCATAAGCGACCTCATGCTCAATGAGATGATGTTCGGCGGGAATCTTAAGGATATGTTTCAGAGCTCGATCCTGATGAATCTTCCGGATTGGTTTGTGAGTGGGGCCTCACTCTACGTCGCGAAAGGATGGAACTCCGAAATGGATGATTACATCAGGCAACTGATGCGCACGCGCCGCGCAAAACGCGCGACAAAGCTCGCAGGCCCGGAGGCCGGGATTGTCGGACAGTCGATCTGGAACTTTATTGCAGAAAAGTACGGAAAGAGCAGTGTCGCGAATATCCTGAACTATACCCGGGTGACCCGTAATGAAGAAAAGAGCGTATCGATCACTCTCGGGATTTCGTTCCGACAGTTGATGAATGAATGGTACCGGTATTATGGCGAGATGCAGAAGACAACGATGCAGAATTACATCTATCCCGGTGACTCGCTCCTGCTGAATGACGGAAACAAGACCACCCAATTTACAACAGTTAAACTGAGCCCGGACGGCCAGCATCTTGCCTATGCGGAAAACGACCGGGGCCACTATACGATAAAAGTACGGAACATCGGTAACGGACGCGAAAGGATTATTCTTTCCGGCGGCAGCAAGGTTATCAAACAACGTGTCGATTATAAATTGCCGTTGATCTCGTGGGCCGATGCGAACACACTTGGCGTGATTGCCGTAAAGAATGGACAGTATGTATTCTGGTTGTATGATCTCAGTTCGCGGACAAAGCTTCCGAGGCAACTGGAACGATTCAGCAACATATCCAGCATTGAGTTCTCAAGCAGCGGCCGCCTTGCGGTTCTAAGTGCCGACTTTGAGGGAAAGAATGATCTTTTTCTGCTGAGCACAAGGCGAGACCGTGTGCGGCGGCTGACCAACGATGTGTATGACGACCTCGACCCGACATTCATTCCAAACACCAACCGGATTGTATTCAGCTCGAACCGCTTGAATGACACACTTCGTGCTACGACCGTGCCCGAGTTCGAAAAGCTGAATGACAATTACAACCTGTACATATTCGACCTTGACAGCACAAATCTCGTCGTTGAAAAAGTAACGAATACCCTCAGTAAAGACTATGCGCCGCTGGCTATCGACGAGAATACGTTTATCTACCTGAGTGACCAGCGTGGAATTACGAACCTTTTCAAATATAACCGGTCCACAGGCATTTATTCGCAGGTTACAAACTTTGCATCCAGCATCTCGACCTACGACTACAACAACAGCTCCGGTACCCTTGCTTTTGTCATGAACAAGAACTTCCGGCAAAACATTTTTGTGGACCGGGGATTCAATCTCAACCGCCAGATCTTCACCCCGGCTACACGCCGAAAGGAACTTCAGCAGGTTCGCGTTATCCGCGAGCGGAAACGCCAGGAGGAAAACAAAACGATGAGCATCAAGGACCTGCTCAATGCGCGCCTGAAAGAACCACAGCAAGCAGTGCCGCAGGATTCTGTGGTCAACGAGG
>CBKWFZ010000374.1:0-4598 GCA_966673785.1 uncultured bacterium | reverse complement strand
CACTCGCCGCTCTTGATACATCCCTCCGGCTTCGTATGCAGGAGTACATTCTCGCGGCCCACCGTCGATACAACCTGACGACCATCCTTGTCAGCCACGACATGCTTGAAGTCCTTAAGCTCAGCGATAAGGTATTCTTGCTCGACGGTGGAGTGATCAAGGCGTCCGGCAGCCCGAAGGAAGTTCTGCCGCTCCATGTGCTCCGTGAAATGCAAAAGAATCTGGAGGACCTCCTTACCCGATAGTGCAGCGGCCAGGTATCCTTGATGCTGGTATCCGATTTTTAAGCAGGTGGGTATAAAGGATCAAACTTCATGTCAATTCAGGATGAACGGGAAGTCGAGTTTCTCGGCGAGAAAAGAATCAGCATACAAAAGGATCAGACCATACTTGACGCCGCGCTTGAGGCCGGGCTACCGCATTTCCACGCGTGCGGTGGCAATGCGGAATGCTCCACGTGCCGGATCATGGTGGTTGACGGCATCGAGTGCCTAAGTCCCGTAAACGAACTTGAGGGCAACCTGCGTCAAACGGTTCCCTTTCCGCCCAAGATCAGACTCGCGTGTCAGACATGCGTTGAACAAGGTGCCGTGAAGGTCAAACGTATCATTCTGGACGGAACGAATCTCTCGAATCCGATAAAACGGAAGATTAGCAATTTTCATCAGAAACTTGGGGAGAAGAAGGAACTGGTGCTTTTCTTTCTGGACATACGAAATTTCACGCCGTTCGTGGAAACGTTTCTGCCCTTCGATGTCATTCACGTGATCCGTGGGTGCTATGTCATTTTTAATGAAATGATTAAACGTCACAAGGGCACGATCATTGATACTTCCGGTGATGGTTTTTATGCTGTCTTTGGTATGGAAAGTGGAATTTCGGATGCGGCGAACAATGCTATTGATGCGGGGAAGGCGATATTGAAGGAGATCCGCAAATTCAATGAAACTTACCTGGACCCATATTTCGGCACCAGCCTCGAAGTAGGGATTGGCGTTCATTGTGGACAGGTGATTGTCGGCGAAGTCAACGTCGGCGAGAAGAGTCAGCTGAGTGTGATGGGACTGGCGGTCAACATAGCGGCGCGAATTCAGGCGTCGACCAAAAAACTGAACAATAATTTCATTGCGTCCGAGGATGTTATGAAAATTTCGGGGTATTATGCCGGCGAGGAAGTAAGAACGGTGAAGCTGCGCGGCATAAACAATACGTTCCGCGTGCAATTGATCGGATCGCCTTACAAGGAACTGATCGGATAAACCCGGTAAATTTGTTGCCGGCCGAGGGGAACTTATCTGAATCAGCCTTTGTCTTTGACTTTATTAAACCGTGTCGACATGAAATATATTGCCCTTCCGCTTCTGCTTGTCATTTTCGCTTTTACCGCGAGCGCCCAGCCCAGGGAAGCCGGCCCGGATGAGTTTGAGAAATTGCTGCAAAACGAAGATGTACAGCTTCTCGACGTAAGGACTCCCGGTGAATTCAAGAAGGGCAGTATTAAAGGTGCCGTCAATCACGATATCAACTCCCGCGACTTTTCAACCAAAATAAAATCACTGGACAAGAACCGGCCTGTGCTTGTGTACTGTCTTTCCGGTGGCCGGAGTCAGAAAGCTGCCGCCATTCTTGCGCGTCAGGGTTTTCAAAATGTCGTCGATCTGAAAGGCGGAATAATGGCCTGGTCCCGTAGCAAGAAAGCGGTTAGTCGAAATGATGCGGCATCCGGACTCACCATTCAGGAGTTTAACAACAGTGTCAAAAGCGATAAGCTTGTACTGGTCGACTTTCATGCGCGCTGGTGCGGACCTTGCAAGAAAATGGCGCCGGAACTTGAGGCGCTGAAGGAAACCTACGCAGATGAGCTCGTCCTTTTCAAGATCGACGCCGATGAGAACCCCGCCGTTGTAGAAACACTGAAGATTCAGGCGATACCTACACTTGAAATTTATAAGAACGGTGTGAAAGTCTGGAGTCACACGGGCTACCTCGCAAAAAAGGATATCGAAAAACAAATCAAGGAGCACTTGTAACGGCTCGTCACCGCATCATTCGCCGGCTTCCCTGCTCGCAACGCCTTTAAAGCTGTAATACAAATAATATAGCGCCGGCAGGATAAATATGCTGCCCAGCATAAGCGCCCATCCGAGTGCTTTCATCGTCGCGTCCGGTGCCTGGTGCGCCTCCAGTGAAAGTGAGCTTTCCTTAAGAATGATGAAGTCGGGATAATGCTCAAACGTTACGGCGAGCAGTATCAGTACGACCTGCGCTCCCGCCAGTATCCGGGGCATCCAGACGTTTCTTTTGGCAATGAAGTACCACGTTGCCAACAGCGCGAGTGTGGCGCCTGCGACGGCGAGGATACCTGTAGCGCTTCTGAACACCCATGTACCCAGCGGCACGCCATCGATTCCGGCTGCAAGAAAGACAACGCCACCGGATATGAAAGCAGCGCCATTCATGAACCTGGCCTTTCGGATAAATCTTAATCGGTCTCGATCATCATCCGCCTCGGCGATAAGGTAAATGGCTGCTAGAAAGCCGCATAGGGTAACCGTGAACAGTCCGACGCTGACCGAAAAAAAGTTCAGCCAGCCAAAGATGAACGCGTCGGCGAAGTTTTCAGCGCTGGCATTGATCTTTCCCGACACGGAGCTCCCTGCAAGGATTCCGAGAAACAATGGCGTAATAAAACTGGACCACACGAATACGCGGTTGTAAAAGCGGTGGCTTCGGTCCTTTACCGCGTCGTAATGACGAAAGATGAATGCCGTTCCTCGTGCGATGATTCCCAGCAGCATGATCGCCAGGGGTATATGAAGAAAAACCGACATCGTGCTGTAGATCTCCGGAAACCCGACAAAAAGAATGACCACGGCGATAATCAGCCACATGTGATTCGCTTCCCAGATCGGTCCGATGGCATGATAAAGCGTGGTGCGTGTTCGCGCCCTGTTTCTCTTCGACGTAAACATCTCGATAATGCCTGCGCCAAAATCCGCGCCGCCGAACAGAACATAGAGCACGATTGATGTCCAAAGGAAGATGATGACGACCTGATCCATTTAGGTTGCGATTCTGTCTTCGGAAGATGAATATAATTTCGGAACGGCCCGTATCTGTCGTTTCAGTAGAAAAAGCACGATCACTGACAGCACCAGATACACGGCCGTGAAGATATAGAACGAATACCTTATCCCCGGCATTGGAGTAACCGCGTCCTCTGTTCGCATGATTTCCCAGATGATCCACGGCTGACGTCCAACCTCCGTGACGGTCCACCCTGCTTCAACGGCTATGAATCCCAGCGGCGTCGCCAGCGCGAAGAGCATGAGAAACCACCGTTTGTCGAGCAGCGTTTTCCAGCGAAACGCCAAAAAGAAAAGCAACGAAAGAAACATGAGTAACATGCCGATTCCAACCATTACCTGAAACGCGAGATGGGTGATCAGGACGGGCGGATGATTCTCTTTGGGGACAGTGTCAAGACCTTTCACTTCATCGTGAAAATTTCCGTGCACCAGGAAACTGAGCATTCCCGGTAATTCAATGGCATAGTCAACACGCTGGTTCTTCTCGTCGGGAAGACCGCCAATCAAAAGCGGGGCTGATGTTTCACTCTTAAACAATGCCTCCATGGCAGCGAGTTTGGCTGGCTGGCGTTGGGCAACGTCTTTGGCGGAAAGGTCACCACTGATGGGTTGGAGAATTGCGGCAACGGATCCGAAGATCATGGCAATCAGAAACGCATTTCTGTGAAAGTAGAGATTCTGCTTTTTCAACATCATTATTGCATGAACCCCGGCGACAGCGAATCCGGTAGCGACAAACGCGGCGATTGTCATGTGAATGGCCTGGTAAAGCCATGCGTCATTGAACATTGCTGCAATGGGGTCGATATTGAGATATTGACCGTTTTCGAAATCGAATCCCGCCGGACTGTTCATCCACGCATTGGCCGAGACCACGAGTATGCCCGAGGCCAGGCCACTCACACCAACAACAACTCCGGTTACCCAATGAAACCGGGGATTGAAACGGTCCCATCCATAAAGGAAGAACCCCAACGCGATGGCTTCGATGAAAAACGCAGTACCCTCAAGACTGAAAGGCATACCGAATATCGGTCCGGCATGTTTCATGAACTCAGGCCACAGCAGTCCCAGCTCAAATGACAGAACCGTTCCGGACACGGCTCCTGTTGCAAAAAAAATTGCAACGCCCTTACTCCACGCTTTCGTCAGGTCTTTGAAGACAGGGTCCTTGCGTTTGATCCAGAGAAAATGAGAAACGGCCATAAAGAAGGGCATGACCATGCCGATGCAGGCGTATATGATGTGAAAACCGAGCGAGAGTGCCATCTGTAACCTTGCCGCGAGCAAATCATCCATAGCAATGACGGTTAGTGGGCAGTAAAGATAGAGGCGAAGGTCAAAAAAAGAAGGTGTTTCGTGCGGTTCTTTGAGCGGCTGGGACGCTCATGGTGAAAAATATCCTTCCAGATTTCCGAATATCCGGCTATTTCGCGGATCGTCGATTGGGCTATGGTGAACCAACGTCTACCCTATACCTTTGATTCAAGATTAAAGACAACTATAGAC
>CBKWFZ010000373.1:0-4611 GCA_966673785.1 uncultured bacterium | reverse complement strand
GGATGTCTTTGTCGGAACAGTTCGTAACAAGGCACATGGAAAGAATGTGCTCTGGCTTGAATATGAAGCATATGAAACAATGGCGGTGGCGGAAATCAGAAAGATCATTGAAGAGGCTTCGAACCGATGGCCATTGCTGGGTTGGGCCGTGTCTCACCGGATCGGAACGCTGAAGCCGGGTGAAACCGCCGTAGCTGTTGCCGTTGCAACTCCGCACAGGAGAGAATCATTCGAAGCATGTCAATATATAGTCGACACACTAAAGGCTAATGTTCCCATCTGGAAGAAAGAGGTGTTCGAGGATGGCGAGGAGTGGGTCTCTGCGCGGCCTGAAAAACGAGAACTCGTCGCAGGAAACTGAAATTAAAAAAAGAGGCTGATCACCAGCCTCTTTTTTATGTTAAGATTCAAAGCCTGAAAAGGCGGATTAACCAAAGACAAGAACGATCGTAGACACAATACCAACCGCTCCGGCAAATCCCAGTGTCAGCGCAATCATCAGATCACGATGAATGGGGTGAATGTGATGTTTAGCGTAAGTTTTCATGTTTCCGTTGAGTTTTTCGTTTTTTCAACTACAAGATTACAGTAAAAGTTCGTGCCAAACTGTGGCCCGCCCTATTGCGGATTTGCGAATTTTTCCGGGTAAAGGCCTCAAATTGCGGCAATCGTTTGTGCAAACGGTAACGTGTACTCCTGGTTTTGGTGATTCTGCGCGCCAATCTGCCGTTTTCTTACACATGTTTCTGAGCTCGCATCCACGGAGAAAATCAAAAAAAAGGACGGCAAGCCTGTATCTTTTGATGAAATGGCCATTTAGGTTATAACAACACCCAAAACGTGTCGACGCAAACCCGAAACATATCGTCACTTGAAGAAGAAGTTGACCTCATCCGGCGCTCGCAAAAGGATGCGCGCGCATTCCGGCCTCTCTACGAGAAATACTTCAAATCAATCTACGTGTTTGTGCTTCATCGTATCGGTGAAAAAACGCTGACCGCGGACATTACCTCCCAGGTTTTCCTAAAGGCATTGCTGCACATCGGAAAATACAAGTTTCAGGGGCTTCCTTTTTCGGCGTGGCTTTACCGTATCGCATTAAATGAGTGCTACGACTTTATGCGAAAGTCCAGCAGATACCGGTTCGTTTCAATCGATGATTCGTCAATTGAACAACTGTACGAAGAGCTGACGACTGAAACACAACTGGACGACCTTCGCGCAAAGCTGCCTTCAATTCTGGAGCGGCTTCCCGCCGATGAATTGCATATCGTCGAACTGCGCTTTTTTGAGCGCAGGCCGTTCAAAGAGGTGGCTGATATTCTCGGTATCACCGAAACGTATGCGAAAGTGAAGCTCTACCGCGTGCTTTCGAAGATGAGGAAGTTGTTTACGGACAATAATCCAGGCAGATAGAAATAAAGGAAGGCGATGAATCAAAAAATCAAGATAATGGATCGGCAGCCGCAGGTGTCGGATGAAGAAGTGAAGGGTTATATGGATTTTGATAACCTGCTTCATCAACACAAAAAAATAGTCCACAGGCGAAACCTGATGTTCAGGTCAGGCGCAATCGTGCTTGTACTTGCCACGCTGGTGACGGTGTACATCACATACTCAGGGAAGCCTCCGGAAGCCCGGGATCAGCAAGCGCCAACGCAAACGCTGGAGCACGACTCCCTCGCGAGCCGCCACGCGCACGTAACGGATACGGCATCAACAAGAGAACCGGTCGTTTCACAAACCGACGTCTCGCGCAACAAGACTCAGGATGTTTCAGGAATCACCCGAGAGCACAGGGAACCGAAAGACGAAGAGGTACCTGTTGAAACGCCCTCGTCACCTCAACGTCCTGAGGAAGTAAAGCCGGAAAATGCTTACGTCCAGGCGGAACCGTTAGATGGCTATGAGAAGCTATTTGAATACTTCCGTTCCAATCTTCAATACCCGCAGGAAGCTCTTGCAGATTCTGTCGAAGGGGTGGTAACCGTTTCGTTCGTGATAACAACTGAAGGAAAGGCGGATAACATTACGATCAGGAATTCTCTTGGCGATGCATTTGACAGGGAAGCAACGACGCTTATTAGCAGAATGCCGCCGTGGAAACCGGCAACGCTCAACGGGAAAGCTGTTCCGAGTAAAGTGAGTCTTCCGCTGAATTTTGAATTGAAAAAGTTCAATCCATAAAGTGAATGCCATGAATATAAGAATGATTGTACGCGCTATCGCATTTCTGATGTTCGCCGCAGTCACGCCTTCGGCATACGCACAGGTTTTCGAGCAAAAATATCATGTCGATCTTCCCGATTCGATTTCAGCAGTCAGCATTGAACCCGCTGACGTCAACAACGACGGACTGATTGACCTGATCCTGTTCGCAACATCGGCATCGGGAAATCAGCACCTGCTTTTTATTAAAGGTGATACGGTCGATGGGCCCGCATTACTGGCTCACTCATATGCGATACCGGGGTACCACGCCCATACTATCCGCGATTTTGATCTGGATAACACGCTCGATTTGCTTCTCTCTCTGAATGATGGCGAAGCCAAAGCGGTAGCGATGATGAACACCGGAGACTTTTTCTTCCAGGAAACAGCTGTGAACCTTCCCGCGTTTAACATCGCGCGCTTTGCGGATCTTGATCAGGACGGAAAACCGGAAGCAGTATTGTCAGGCATGACTGAGTCAGCCACTCCTTATACTACTACGTTCCGCATGAACGGTCCGCTCGATTGGCATCCGGAACACGATACGCTCGGGATTGCCATGAATGCGCTGGAGATTCTTGATCTCGATGGAAACGGAGTTCCGGATGTGTTTTACAGTGGTACCGATGAAGCGGGTGAGTATGCAACCGCGGTGTTGATTCAGGAGGAAGGTAAATTTGTGCCGTATCACGAAAGTACCGGATTGCTGAATGCCTTGATCTGCGACCGCGACATGAACGGCACCCTCGATGTTATTGCATTCGGCGAGTCGTCGACGGGCGAGACGCTCTACCAATGGTTCCCGGCTCATGCCGGCTTTGAACCAGTGGATATTACCGTTTCGGGACGGGTAGTGACGGCGTTTCATGCGGACTTGAATTCAGACGGAATTCCCGATGCGAGTCACGTGATTGTCAACGGTACCGATACTGTTAACGTGGTGAGTTTCACGGGAAGCGGTGACGAGTTCCTCGTGCACAAAGGCTGGAAGCAGCAGCGCTTTTTTGATAACGAACAAGATGGGGACCTCGACATTGTTCAGGTATCGAAGTCTGACGGGAATTGTTCGCTGAATTTCTTCGACAACACGACGGCTGCAGCGAATCAGGGTCCCTCCAAAATGATTGCCTTTGCTTTCCCCGTGTACGATCGCGTTTTCCTCTACTGGACGGGCATGTCGGACGATCACACGACGACGAGGTCGCTTACCTATGATGTTCTGTTCGATGGCGCAGACGTCAAGCGGGATATCGCATTCGATCTTGCAAACGGGAAGCGTCTGCGGACAGACCACGGTAACAATGGAACGAACAACTTCTACCTGCTTGCCAACGACGGTGAACCTTTCGGTTATGCCATTCAGGCCGTGGACAACGCGCTTTATGCTGATCCCGATGGTGTTTGTATCGGAAACGGATTTAACTGTTCATCAGTCGAAAATGAAGTGGTGACAGCGTGCACTGATGAAAAGATCACTTTTACTTCGGCGGAACCTGCTATGTGGTTCTCGTTCTCAAAAGGATTTCTCGGACTGTCGGCGTCGCTCGACGTCGAGGCCGACAAAAACGACACGTTGTTCTACCTTGTGCCAACTGCAAATTGTCCTGTGGTCAGGACTGTCGTCTTCGAGATAAACGACGAAGTAACAAAGACCACTACACGCAACCTGTTTATATGTAAGTCGGAGGATGTTTCTCTTGAGGCAAATACGACCTGGGAAGATATCGTTTGGTCAAGTGAAAAGCAGGGCGCGCTGGGATCTTCGGGTACGATAGTCTATGAGTCCGCCGACAATGACGTTGTGAAGGCAGTGTATAAGAACGAATCCGGTTGTACTATTGAGGAGGAATTTGTTATTACCATCAGTATACCACAAGTGACCGCGTCCCCCGATGTTCACCGCATGATGAAGGGTCAATCGGTCACCCTTAGTGCAACTGGTGGTGTAGCGTATTCATGGAGTCCTGCCACGGGACTCAGCAATCCGGCCGTTGCCAACCCTGTGGCTACTCCCGGTCAGGATACTGAATACATGGTAACCGTCACCGATTCCGTCGGCTGCACCGGAAGTGCCAGGGCAATGGTATTCGTGGAGGCCACAGGTTTCATCCCATCGCTTTTCACTCCGAATGGTGACGGCCAGAATGACCTGTTGAAGGTGTACGGCCTTGCCGATGTGCGGGGCTTTTCGCTACAGATAGTTAACCGCGAAGGAAGCGTCGTGTATAAGACATCGAGCGTTGGCGATGCCCTGGCGCATGGATGGGACGGCGCAACGAATGGGGTGGAGCAGCCAAACGGCGTGTACTTCTGGAGGGTCGAAGGGGCGTTACCGTCAGGCCGCAAGCTGTTGCTTAATGGCAAAGAGGAAGGCTCACTTGTTCTGTTGAGGTGAGAATG
>CBKWFZ010000372.1:0-4613 GCA_966673785.1 uncultured bacterium | reverse complement strand
CTTTACGCCGCTACTTCAGATGGCCTATTCCAAAAGATGCTTGATGGCAGTGATCAATTCGAGCGAATCGGATTGGCAGGCATGAATGTGGAAGACATCATCGTCTTTTCGCAGGAGCGGATCATGGCAAGCTACGTTGACCGGACATACGTCGCAGAGCCGGGATTATACCTGACGACGAATGCGGGTAGCGAGTGGACTAAACTAGCGTCAGACTTTGGGGGCGATGCGCCGGAGCCCGTTTTCGATTTGGTTGAAGACCCTGACGATCCGCAGATACTCTATGGTGGCGGATTCGGCGTGATCGCCAAGTCCATCGACGGCGGAATGTCCTGGAATCCGATCTGGGGCGAATGGCAGCGACTCGCTACCGGTATTGGCATCGTCACACTTTCACCGACAGAAAAGCATCTTTGGGCCGGTGGTCAGGGAGCCATCGAGAACGGTTTTCTCTTGCGAGATCCTGAAGGCGCAAATGGAGAAGAATGGTACGATCTCGTTGCAAATCCAACTGTCGTGAAAGAGATTATATTCGCGGATGACGATCACGTTCTTGCCGGGTTTGAAGGTGCCCTCATTCGTACAGCTGATGGCGGCGAAAACTGGGAGACGCTCATAGAAAGCGATGAGAACCGGTTCTTTTTTGGAATAGGTTTAAGTGTAAAACCGGGCCGGATCTATGCAGGTGGATGGCTGAAAGGAGGAGCCGATCAACCACTTAAGTTGTTTGTGAGTGAAGATGGCGGGGCAAACTGGCAAATACTTGATTGGCCTGCCGAGGGCAAAGGAGGAATATTTGATTTGCAGATACAAAGCACGACGAAGGAAGACCGGATATTCCTGGGGCTGGACAAAGGAGGAGTGTACGAAGTGAGAATAAGGAAATGATTCGGGTAAGATAAGGAATCGAGCGGGAAACGAGGTTCGAACCCGCGACCCTCAGCTTGGGAAGCTGATGCTCTACCAACTGAGCTACTCCCGCTTGAGTTCTCAAATTTGCAGATTTCGTATTAACAAAGCATCGGTCCGGCGTTCTTTTTTTCCGGTCCAAGCTATAGTCCGGCCAAATGTTGTTTTTGTCCGCGGAAAACAAACCTCATCGAAAACCGGCTTTCAAACACAACTCTCATGCATCAATTCCGTTAAGACGAGTTTCAGATTACTTTATCGCCGCAGCGCATCGAAAAGCTGTGAAAGAGAAGAACCACGAAATCACCATTGGTATTTCTCCCTTTGAAAACCTCGCTGGCACCGGCGGGGACGAACGCTTATGCAAGTCTCTTTACCTGGATCTGATTACGGAGCTCTCCCGATTCCGGCAATTCAGAATCATCGCCCGGGATACGGTTCCGGCAGAACATGACGATTCAGATGATCCAACTTACCTGATCCGGGGCTCCCTTCGAATGGACGATGACAGGGTTCGCGTCAACGCCCGCCTGATAAGGTCCCGGACTGATGAGATAGTCTGGGCGGACCATTTCAAGGGAAATAAAGAATCCGTTCAGACAATTCAGCAACTGCTTCTCGAGCAGCTCGCGGCGTCACTTCAGCAACAACTCAATTACGATCTGTTAAATCAGGCGCGCAAAAGAACGGCTAACCCTTCAGCCTACGAGCACTGGCTCTGCGGAATGGAAGAGCTGAAGAACGGGACCGTGGAATCCGATGAGAAAGCACGTGAATACTTCAATCGCGCCATTGAAATAGATCCGACGTATTCTCTTGCATACTCGGGAATGTCACTCAGTTTTTTCAATGAATGGAGCTGCCAGCGCTGGGAGCGTTGGGATGACTCCCGCGAGGGCGCGTTCCAGTGGGCGAAGCAAGCCATTGATCTCGACTCGCAAAACTACATCGCCGCCATGGTGCTTGGTCGCGCCTATATGTACGAAGGCGATTGGGATCTCTCCGAACATTATTTCCGCCGCGCCCTGTCACTCAATCCAAACGATACGGATTGCCTTGTCCAGGTAGCTTCGGGATTTATCTTTCTCGGATACGCGAACGAATCCGATGACCTGTATCATCGTGTGCTGCAATTGAATTCCATTAATGTAGACCGTTATCGTCACATCGGAGCGGTCATCGCCCTTGAGCGCGGCGACTTCCGGAGAAGCATTGAAATGGGGCGGTACGGGCTCACACCGTGGCTCGACTTCGACGCGTTTCTCGCTGCCGCCTATTATCACGCGGGCGATCACCAGAACAAGATCCAGTCATGGAAAAAGTTTCTTGAAAAGTTTGAGTCGCGTATTGTTAAACGTACGATGAGCGAAGTCGCTGAGGCAGTAAACTGGCTCCGCATTGTAAACCCGTACAAGGCGTCAAGCTATTTCTACAAATTCCTCGACCATATTTCCGAAGGAGTCACGATATCAGAAGAGTTATCGGTTGGGGCATCGGATCAGCCTTCGCCTTTGCAGTGGGGTAGCCGTTTCGTGAAGCGAAATGGTTTTTGGGAAATTACTTTTCAGGGTACGTTGTCACGCATCGTTGAGCTAAAAGGATTGCATGATATTGCCTTGTTGCTGGCGAACCCGGGTAAGGAGTTTCATTGCACGGAGCTGATGGGTTCGGCGGTATACGCAGGGGGCGAGGCGATGCTCGATGAAAAGGCGAAGAAAGCATATCGGCGAAGGTTGCAGGACCTGAAGGATGAGATTGCGGAGAAAGATGAGCTGCAGGATCATGAAAGCAAAGCGGCGCTCCAAAACGAGTATGACGCATTGGTGGCACATCTGTCATCGTCCCTTGGACTAGGAGGGAAGACGCGGAAGATCAACGACCCTGTGGACAAGGTCAGGTCGGCGGTGACATGGCGCATCCGGAAAGCGATCAGAGCGGTGGAGGTGGAGAATTCTTCGCTCGCACGTCATCTCAATGCTTCGGTCAGAACCGGTGTTTTCTGTTCCTATCGGCCGGAAATACATCAGGATTGGGAAGTTGAGGTCTGAAATGCGACAACCTTCCGCCGTAAGTTATGGACTTACGTCACAAAGGGTATAACAAAAACACTTACTAGTTATGCCGACACCCTTTGAACTTTTACTTGATCCTGTGACGCTGATCATTCTTGGTATCTATGCCGCACTTATGCTGTGGGAAGCATTGTTTCCTGCGCGGTCACTTCCCCATGTTCGCGGTTGGAAGGTTCGTGGACTGCTTGCCTTCGTGGTCTTCTTCTTCATGTCGTCGTACCTGCCCATCCTGATGGATCCGTATGTGTCACCCCTGCGGATATTCGACCTCTCAGGACTTGGAGCGCTTGCGGGCGGACTGCTCGGTGTTGTTCTCTACGATTTTGGTATGTACCTGTGGCATTTCGCACTTCACCGGAACAACTTTCTGTGGAGAACATTTCACCAGATGCACCACAGTGCTGAGCGCCTTGATACATTCGGTGCGTTTTATTTCAGTCCGCTGGATATGCTGGGCTGGATTATGCTGAGTACATTGTGCTTTAGCATCATTGCCGGATTTTCACCGCAGGCAATTACCGTGATCCTGCTTGTAACGAACTTTCAGTCCATTTTCCAGCACGCGAATATCAAGACACCAACATGGCTTGGGTACATTATCCAACGCCCGGAGAGTCATACGTTTCATCACGCCAAAGGCATTCACAAGTTTAACTACTCTGACCTGCCGGTATTTGATATGATCTTCGGCACTTTCCGGAACCCGAAGACGTTCGAACACGAAACAGGATTTTACCATGGCGCCTCGGAGCGGATCGTTGACATGCTTATGGCCCGTGACGTTTCCGAGCCGAAGGAGAAGACCGAAATGGCATCATCCGTTCAGCGTTGAAAACAAAAGAGGCTGCAGAAGATGCAGCCTCTTTTCCTACGTTCTGTGTTGAACGAATTACTGAACTTTCATTCGGTTGAAAGTTTTCATTTCTTCCAAAAGTCGACGACCACAACCTTTCCAATGTGCTGACCTGCAAGTTCTCCGAATTTCTTGTGATCAGGATGAACGAGGTAATCGTCGCGATCTTTTTCACTTGAGAAAGTTAGAATAAAGGCATGAGTCAGCCCCTCATTCAGATTCTCCGGACTGTTGTTCAGGCCCCACTCCAGCGATTTTATCTGTTTGATCTTTGAAGGGAGCGCCTCAAATGCTCTAATGATAGCTTCAATATCCCTTTCGGATGACGTTTCCTTGAAGCTAAAGAGAACGACGTGTCGCAGCTGCGATTCTTTTTTCTGGGCAAAAGCCATAATTCCGGTAGAAAGGAACAAAACTGCAACGAGAGTCAAACTTTTCATAATAATGGTCTTTTTAGTTTTAAATGGTCGGGGGAATCGTTTTTTTGTGGTAAGGTACCAACCGAAAAGGGATTTACGTGCGAAAGGCATCTGAAGTTACAACCATAATTATCGGCGTCACAGTCCTGCTGTTCCTCATTAGTACACAGATGGGAATAACAGAACGGATGTATGACCTCTTTGCCCTGTGGTTTCCTCAAAACGAAAGATTTCAGTTCTGGCAGCCGGTCACAACCATTTTCATGCACGGCGGATTCACGCACCTGCTTTTTAACATGTATGCACTTTGGGCATTCGGGACACCGCTCGCCGATATCTGGGGAAGCCAGCGTTTTCTGT
>CBKWFZ010000371.1:0-4613 GCA_966673785.1 uncultured bacterium | reverse complement strand
AAAAACAAGGTGCTGGCATCCCTGTTGGAGAACAACACGAACAATTCGTCGACGATCGCGGAGCTGACCCTTCGCCAGATGGACGCATCGACCCTGACGATGACGCCAGCGGTAAGGAAAGCTCTCAACGAAGCACTTGATGCAACGGCGGGCACACTGGCCTTTGTTGACCTCGTTGGAAAATACGGCCTAAAAAACAGACATCCTGAGTTGGTTGAAATGGCAAAGAACGCACCGGGAACACCTGAGGGAAACGCGGCCATCAACCTGCTCATTAATTCGGGTGGACTCAATGCCCTCCAGGCGGAGTTGAAGCAGCAGGAACCTGCAACGGTCCTTGCTGTGCTTAAGGGGCTTGAGGGCAAGGGCAATACGCGTGTTTTGGAGATCGTCGCCGAGCGCATTGTTGGTTCCGGCACACCGGAAGTGAGGCAGGCTGCGACGCGCGTGCTGGCCTCGAGCTGGCCGGGGGAAGAAAAATTGCTACAGCTTGTCAAAAGTCCCGGTTTTCCTGACGAACTTAAACCGCTCGCGGCCAGTCTTCTTTTTAACGTGTACAGGAGCTGGATCCGGCGCGAGGCTGAAGCACACCTGCCTTCGCCGGTCGCCAAAGGCAGTAACCTGCCCCCGATAAAGGAACTTGTTGCTTCGTCCGGAAATCCGGAACGGGGCGGGAAAATATTCAGGCAGTACTGTCAGACTTGCCATCAGGTTGGTTCCGAGGGAAGCCGGTTCGGGCCTGAGCTCACGCAAATCGGCGACAAGCTCTCGCGGGATGGTCTTTTTAGATCGATCGTTTTTCCGAATGACGGAATAAGTCACGGTTTCGAAAGTACCTTGCTTACGCTAACCGATGGATCGCAGGTAATGGGAATTGTGGCAAGTGAGACTGATGACGAAATTACTTTGAATCAACCTGGAGGAATTGTAAACAAGTATTTGATTTCGATGATAACGACCCGCGAAAATTCTGCCCGGTCGATGATGCCGGAACTGGCTCCGGTGATGGACAGGCAGGATCTAATCGACCTCGTTGCATATCTCGCCACCTTGAAAAAATAGATTGTTCACTATGAAGTCACTTTTCTTTTTCTCGCTGCTTTCGTTGACAACCGCGCTCACGGCGCAAAAGCTTGAAGTCTATTCGCCGACGTGCGAACACAAGACAAACCCGGTTGGCCTTCATACCATTCACCCACGTTTCAGCTGGAAGATGCGAAGTACTGGTATTGACGTGATGCAAACCGCTTACAGGATCAGGGTATCGAAGTCGCCGGCTTTCCGGAAAGGGGATGTCATCTGGGACAGCGGTAAGGTTGGATCCGACTCTTCGGTACTGATTGCATACAAGGGCCCTGCATTGGAATCCGGAGCGCGGTATTATTGGCAGGTCAGGATCTGGGATAATCAAAAGAATGAGTCTGCGTGGTCTGAGCCGGCCTTCTGGGAAATGGGATTGATCAACGAAAATGACTGGACCGCACGGTGGATCGAACCCGTTCAGGATACCGTGCTCAATATTCCGGCGATCATGTTGCGCAGGAAAGTGAACCTCCCGAAGGCGGTAGCAAGAGCCCGGGCTTATGTCACAGCCCACGGGCTATACGAATTCTACGTCAATGGTAAACGTGTAGGCGATCAGTTGTTCACACCCGGGTGGACTTCCTACAATAAGCGACTTCAATACCAGGTGTACGATGTTACGCAGCTCCTGAAAAAAGGTGATAACGTGGTGGGTGCAATGCTTGGCGACGGATGGTACCGCGGCCGACTCGGCTGGGAAAAGAATTGGGGTGTATGGGGCCGTCAACTCGGTTTGTTTTGTCAGGTTATTGTGGAATACACAGATGGAGAAAAGGGGATCATTGTTTCGGACGACGCGTGGAAGAGCTCATCCGACGGTCCGGTCATCATGAATAGTATTTACGATGGCGAAACGTATGACGCCCGAAAAGAGATTCCCGGATGGAGTACAGCCGGTTTTGATGACGCCTCATGGAAACCGGTAAACCTCGTTCCCAATGGGAGCGCAAAACTCGTGGCGATGGAAACGGTTCCCGTGAAAAGAATTCAGGAGCTTAAACCGAAAAAGATTTTCCGGACGCCGCAGGGCACTCTCGTCGTCGACTTCGGCCAGAACATGGTTGGATGGGTCCGGCTTAAGGTGCGCGGGCCTGCTGGTACTACCGTAACCGTTCGTCATGCAGAAGTACTTGACAAGGACGGTGAATTCTATACAGCGAATCTGCGGACTGCCAAAGCGACCATGACGTACATCCTCCGTGGTGACGGTGAAGAGACGTATGAACCACGATTCACGTTTTTCGGTTTTCGCTACATTGCGGTGGACGGATTTCCCGGTGAACTGAAACCTGAGAACGTCACCGGGATCGTCATACACTCCGACATGACCCCGACCGGAAGTTTCGTGTGTTCCGACAGCCTGCTGAATCAGCTTCAGCAGAACATCGTGTGGGGCCAGAAGGGTAATTTCCTCGATGTTCCGACTGATTGTCCGCAGCGTGATGAACGGCTTGGCTGGACCGGCGACGCGCAGGCGTTTTCGAGAACAGCGGCGTATAACATGGACGTTGCCGCATTTTTTACAAAATGGCTGAAAGATGTTGCAGCCGATCAGGGGCCTGATGGCTCCGTGCCGTTTGTGGTGCCCGATGTACTCAATAACGCGGGCGGTTCGGCTGGCTGGGCCGATGCAGCGACGATCATTCCATGGAACATGTATCTCGTATATGGAGATCGCCACCTGCTGGCGGAACAGTATGAAAGCATGAAGGCATGGGTTGGTTTTATGAAATCGAAGAGCCAGGACTATCTGTGGAATACCGGATTTCATTTCGGCGACTGGCTCTTCTACCGACCGGCAGATGATAACGACGGCAGAGCTGCGGTAACGGATAAGTATATGATTGCGCAATGTTTTTTCGCACACTCAACGCAGCTTGTGGTCAACGCCGCGGAGGTCCTTGGTAAAGAAGCGGATGTGAAAGAATACCGTGAATTGCTGAAGCATGTGAAGGACGCGTACATGCGGGAGTACGTCACGGCCAACGGACGTCTCGTCTCAGGAACACAGACGGCATATGTGCTGGCGCTCGCGTTTGACATGCTGCCCGAGGAGCTTCGAAAGCAGGCTGCTCAACGCCTTGTCGACAACGTGAAAAACTACGGCAATCATCTCACGACAGGTTTTCTGGGAACGCCGCATCTCTGCCATGTGCTTACCCGGTATGGCCACAATGATGTAGCCTATGCGTTACTTTTCCAGAAGAGTTATCCTTCGTGGTTATATCCCGTTACCCAGGGCGCCACTACAATCTGGGAGCGATGGGATGGGCAAAAACCGGATAGCACATTTCAAACCGTCGGCATGAACTCTTTTAATCATTACGCGTACGGTGCAATCGGCGACTGGATGTACCGGATCATCGGAGGCATTGAACTTGGTGCGCCGGGATATAAGAAGGTCATCATTCAACCGCAGCCTCATGAGGACCTGTCATTTGCGCGTGCATCGTTCGAATCTGTCTATGGTGCCATCAAATCCTCATGGGCGAGACAAGGCAAAGTTATGACGATCCGTTTCGAAGTGCCGCCGAACACAACGGCTGAGGTCTGGCTTCCGGACACAGATTTACAGACCATCACCGCGAACCGGCCTGAAAAAGGTGCTGCCGATCTGAAAGACATAAGGCAATATGGTAACCGCGTGTACTTTGAAATTGGATCAGGGGCACACGAATTTCAATATGAGATGAAGTAGCGTGTTACGTCAGCCGCCGGCATCTGATTCAATCAGGTAGTAGATCGCCCTTGTTTCAGCTCCGTTTAACCGGACTTTCCCGGCTGCCGGTGTAAGTTGTTTTCCGGTCTTGTTGCCGGTGTGATCAAGTACGTGTACAGTATAACCCTTTTTACGTGGCAGCTTCAACGTAACATCTACTGATTCCAGTAGTATCGGTGCCTCACCCGTATCAAGTAATTTGGTCTTGTCATCGTTGTAGCGCATCCCGGAATTGCGTGCTCTGGCTATGGCCGTGACCAGCACTTTGTCAGATGATGCGATGTCTTTGTCGCGCGCAAGACTGGTGATCAGCACTACGGCGAATTCATTCTTTGTTGTCAGGGTAAAATCCTTCAGCGAAATTGTCTGACCTTCGAAAAATCCGATAGCACCCTGCGTACCGGCAGTGTTCACGGTGAAAAATGGGTCCTCACCGTACCGCCATTTAAGCTGGCCTGTGCTGGAAGTAATCGTTCTTGAAGCCGAATCGATGAAGGCACCAAGTTCAGGGACGCGGGTGGAACCGGGCTCATCGAATGAAACGGTTACTGGTCCGATGGCAAGCGCAGCTGACGGAACACTGGAGGCAAAGTCCTTAACGTCGTATTGCTGTGAGGTCTTTTCCATAAAGCCCAGCTTTCCCTGTCGAAGGTCAGCAATGTTAACATTGCGGTTGACAAGTGCGCGTCCCTGTTGAATATCACCACGGTGGATCATCGCTGCGAGGGCGGGGTAGAGGGCAAGTTGCGTAGGCGATGTTATGTTATAGACGCCATGACCGCTTTGTATCGTCGGAGTAAAATGATTATAG
>CBKWFZ010000370.1:0-4628 GCA_966673785.1 uncultured bacterium | reverse complement strand
GAGTCGACATAATCGGGTGAAAAATCGCGACCGTCGATGATGGATGTGCCCATCGTTGCAGAATAATCATGGTTGATCGCAATCGTCGCGAAACTCCCGCGCTGGTCGTCACGCTTTCCTGGCCATACGACGCCGCCGTTGTACGCGTATATTGCCGTAATCGGACTGTTTGAAGTTGTCACGGACGTGGCGAGCCCTTCCGTGATGAGCTCGTTACGGATGGCGTTATAGTTTTTCAGAATATCTCCGGTATTCGGAACGGTTACAAGGTTCTTTGACTCGTACCCGGTCGGGCG
Organism: uncultured bacterium; assembly: GCA_966673785.1. Classification (GTDB taxonomy): domain Bacteria; phylum Bacteroidota; class Bacteroidia; order Cytophagales; family Cyclobacteriaceae; genus Ohtaekwangia. The sequence continues at coordinate 4,332 of CBKWFZ010000370.1, read as the reverse complement.
ATTTCTAAGGTGATGGAGTTGGAAGTATATAACGGCTGTTGAAATGATCAGTCCAATCGATACGAAAAACTGAAGCGTAACCAGCACCTTCCTCGGGAGGGCTCCATTTTTTCCGGACTGCATTTTTCCTTTCAGCACCGCAGCGGGTTGAAATGCCGAAAGATAAAGAGCAGGGTAGCTGCCCGCGGCCAGGCCTGTTACGATAATTACGCCCAGACCAACCGCATACCAATAGGGATTTGCATAGTCAACGGAAAGCTTCTTTTGTACGATGGAATTATAAAAGGGTAATCCGACTTCAACGATCCCTACGGCAACGACAAAGGCGACCAGTGTTGTGAGGAATGTTTCTCCCATGAACTGCATGATCAGTTCCTTGCGGCGTGAACCGATACTCTTGCGGATGCCAACTTCCCGCGCACGTTTTTCCGAACGCGCGGTCGCGAGATTCGTGAAATTGATACACGCGATGATGAGAATGAATACAGCGATGATGGTAAACATGCGTACGTACACGATGTTGCCTGACACACTCTTTCCATTCTTAAACTCGCCGTAAAGCCGCCACCGCTCCATCGGCAGGAAGGTGACCTCAATTTCTTCGTGTTCGCTGTTTTCCTTGATCATGTTCTTCACACGCGCCTCGACCTCGGCCGGATCCACGTGCTCTTCAAACTCAACATACATGTTGAACGAGTTGTTACCCCAGTTGGCGAGCGACGTTTTCACCCATGGCTCAACGTTCATGTAGGTTGTGAAGGGAATGAGGCATTCAAAATTGAATGTTGAATTATTCGGAACGTCTTCCACGATCCCTGTGACGGTCAGATCCACTTTGTCATCAACACGAACGATCTTTCCGATAGGATCTTCATCTCCGAATAACGATTTGGCGGCGGAAACGGTCAGCACCATTGTCGACGGATCATCGAGTTGTTGGTCAGCGGCGCCGTGCAGAAGCGGAAACGAGAACATTTTCAGAAAATCGTCCCCTGCATAGTATCCTTCCTTGTAGAGGCGTTTGTCGCCGTATGTAAGGAGAAAGGTTGAACCCCAGTTCGTTGGTGCCACGTGTTTGATGCCGGGCTCTTTTTCCCGGAACCCATCCCAGAGAGCCAGTGGAATCGCCATTTGCGTATAGGTTCCGTTGTCACCCTGCCCATTGAGGTAAACCCGCGCGAGTCTGCTGCGCTTTGCGTGAAAGTTGTCCCATGACAGTTCGTGATTAACCCAAAGGAGTATCAGAATGCTACACGCAATTCCGACACTGAGACCGAAGATGTTGATAAAGGAATACACGCCGTTTTTCTGGAGCGTGCGGAGCGTTATCAGGAAGTAATTCTTGAACATACGTTTTAATCGTTTCTTAGGGAATCAACAGGATTTGAATTGGCGGCCCGGATGGCTTCGAAAGCCACGGTTGTCCAGGCAATGAGAAAAGCGATTGCGCCCGCCGCGATGAACGTGGCGCTGTTCACGGAGGTCTGGTAGGCAAAGTTTTGCAACCAGCTTTCCATAAACAATATTCCGGCAGGAAGCGCGATCACAACGGCGATCCCCACCAGGAGAATAAATTCACCCGAAAGCATTCGGACAATACTGAAAGTGGATGCACCCAAAACCTTGCGCACGCCGATTTCTTTCAGTCTCCGCTCACCGACGAAAACCGACAGTCCATACAGCCCGAGACAACTAATGCAGATAGCAATAACAGTGAAGAATGAAATCACAAGGAACACCTGGCGATCGCCCTCGTACTGGGCAGCCACCTCATCCGTGAGTAAGTTCGATTCAAAGGGTGTATTGGGTATGTGCTTCTTCCATAGTTCTTCGAGCTGGCCTTTTAAGGCAGCATAACTTCCGGGTTCGACGGCTATCGCCATGAAGAGAAAGCTGTCGGTGTTGTCGGGAAGAAAGAATGCTATCGGATCAATACTGGAATGAAGGGAAGCGAAATGAAAATCCTCAACCACGCCAATGATATCAAAAGTCAGCGTTTGTTCATCTTGCGAACCCTGCAAGCGTCCCGTGTATCGCGGTCTCGCACCAATTGCGTCTTCAAGCGGGATACCCAGTTTTTGCAGACTCACCCTGTTCACCATCACTGGGATAATATTGTTAATCGTATCGGACTTATCCCTGCTTCGATCAAATGACCTGCCCGCGATAATTGGAATATTCAGCATATCGAAATAGCCCTCGTCGACATTGCAGATGAAGTGGTGCTGTGCCTGCTGCATGTCGTTTCCCTCTCGGTAAATCGAAAAGTCGCGTAGCAGTGGGGTTGCGGGAAGACTGGTCGTCGCGGCCACAGCTTTTACGCCGGCCAGTTGTTCTGCCGACTTCTTCATGATTTCATAGCCTGAACGTGCCTCGGGTGTGCGTAACGGAATGGCTAGCCGGTAATCGGCGGCGTATCCAAGATCTTTTTGCTGGATGTAGGTCAATTGTTCCTGCACGATTGCACTGCAGGCGATCAGCGTAATGGCAATTACAAACTGCACCACTACCAATCCCTTGCGTAGCCATGATGACGAACCCGTAAGCAGGCTTTTTTGCTTTAGTACCTGTGCCGGCCGAAACGACGACAGGAAAAATGCCGGGTAGCTACCGGCGAGTAGGCCGGTGATCAGCGACGTGATTGTCAGGATTCCGACGAAAAAAGGAATGTTGGCTGAAGTAAGGCTCAGTTGCTTATTGGTTGCAGCATTGAACAGGGGAAGTGCAATCTGCACCAGTCCCGCTGCCACGATGAGGGCGACGAGAATGGTAGCGAAAGATTCGCCCAGAAATTGAGCGATGAGCTCCTTTTGTGAAGCGCCCATGGTCTTCCGGACACCAACTTCTCCTGCGCGTTGTGTTGCCTTCGCCGTTGTAAGATTCATAAAATTGATACATGCGATCAATAGGATAAAAGCCGCCACCGCTCCGGTAACGTAGACGTAGTAAATGCTTCCGTTCGTGTCGAGGTCAAGCCCGTACGCAAAATGACTGGAATGGAGATGAACATCGGTCAGGGGCTGAAGACCCAGTTCTTTCTTGCGTTTCATCATCCGCATCTCTTCGCCTCCATGTCTCTCCTGGAAGTCGGGCAACTTGGCAATCAGATCGGAAGCAACTGCGCCGGGTTTAAGGCGGATGTAACTGAAGATGAAGTTCTGTCCGCTCCAGGTGTTCATACTCAAAATGAAATCACCCCAGCCCTCGCTGTTCATCGTCATATAGAAATCTGCATTGACGTGTGACTTTTTTGTCAACGGCTTGAGTACTCCGGTTACGCGGAATGTATCGACGGAGAATCCGCTCGTGATAATCAGTGTTTCGTCAAGCGCCGATGCGTCGCCGAACAACTTTCTGGCCAGCTCGTCGGAGAGGATGACGGCTGAACGCCCCTTCAATGCTGTGGTGCGGTCGCCCTCGCGGAGCTCAAAGGAAAAAACATCGAGGAATGTCGAGTCGACCAGGAATCCGCGATCTTCATAAAAAGTATTTTCACCTTTGCGGATCAGATGTTGTTCAACCTCCGGCGGATTCACAATCCGGGTCGCCGATTCAAGTTCCGGCATCTCTTCAAGCATCGTCGGTGCTACGGGCGGCGAAGTACGTTGCAGAATTTCGGCATCGCCGTCGCCCTGTCGTATCGTTGACGTGATGCGATATATTCTGTCGGCGGCCTCAAAATGTTTTTCGTAAAGGAGTTCTTCTCTCAGGTAAAGGCCGAGGAGGGTGCAGCATGCAATCCCCAGCGAAAGGCCCGCGATGTTGATCAGCGAGAAAGCCTTGTTACGAAGCAGGTTCCGGTAAGCGATCCTGAAATAGTTTTGCAGCATGTGGACCGGAGAACCAACTACAGTGCCATGGTCGCGCAGTGTCTTAAAAGGTCGTTTTTAAGCCTTTTTTTATGGAAACGGAAACGTTCACGTGGTCATTGCCGGACTGTACTGTCCGAAATCGGTCTGTTTATTCCTCCCGTTCGCGCTTGATCTTGACCTTTGCTGTAGGGCCGACCTGGATAGGTACCTTTTCTACTTCAAGGTTCGCAGCCTCGATCCCGTACAGTTCCTCAGTTGACAGACTGAAATCCTTCAATAACCGGTAGCCCTGGATGATGAGGCGGTCGAAATTCGATATTTCGCTGTCGGAGGAAGCCCACGAGTGAATAATGATGAACTTGAAATCGGCCATCATACTGTATTTGTGCAGCGAATTGTAAGGGCTAGTGAGGTCGATTTCACCGGCGTCGGCCATTTCGTGGATGATCTTCGAAAAAAGCAGGTTAACCCGGTGGTCGGTCTTGAACCCGAGCTTCATACGAATGAAGAAGCACTTTTT
>CBKWFZ010000369.1:0-4631 GCA_966673785.1 uncultured bacterium | reverse complement strand
CGGCGAGGGTGCTGGAACGGATCGCGGAACACTACGCGGTCGCCGTCGCCGATAATGTCAGAAGGGTAACATATATAGCAGCTCTCATATCTTTCAGCTTTATAATGGATCATGTCCCAGCAGAAGCGAAAGAATCTTATGCCAGCAACTCAAAAGTTTAAGATAAACTCCTGCAAATTCTGGTTGCGGTCGAGCTTAAGTTTTTTCCTCAGACGGTAGCGGCTGATCTCAACGCCGCGAACGGAGATATTCAGAAGTTGTGCGATCTCTTTCGTGGAGAGATTCATTCGCAAATAAGCGCTCAGTCTAATGTCCTGCGGACTCAGCGGAGGAAACGCAGCCTTGAACCGGTTGGTAAAGTCGCCGTGCACGCGGTCAAAGTGAAACTGAAAGTGCTCCCAATCCTGATCGGCGGAAATGTTGTTATCGATATCCCGTGTAATCTGCAAAATCTCCTTCCTGTTTTCTTCAGACGGCAGTCTTTTCGCGATGGAGTTGAGATTGCTCCGGATGCCGGAAATGAATTCGTTCTTGTTTAACAGATGCATGGTCGCCGTCGCCAGTTCACTGTTCATATGCCGCAGATCGGCTTCCAGTTTCTCATGCTGAAGTCGCGAAATTTCCTCTTTCGAACGCGATGAGATTACCTGGATCTCGTTAGCCTTTTCGTCAAGCTTTTGCTGTTGCTCTTCTTCAAGAAGTTTTTGCTCACGCTGATATTTCCGGTCCAGCAGGTTAAAGCCGAGAAACAAAATCGACAATGCAGCAAGTGCGTAGACAGAATAAGCGATCATCGACCGGTACCACGGTGGCCGGATCGAAAACCTATACGTCGCTTCCCCGCTAACGGCGCCGCTGTTGTTCCCCGCCCTGACGTGAAAAACATAATCCCCTTCTTTCAGGTTTGTGTATTCTTTGACCGTCTGGTCCGACCACGAGGACCAGTCCCGTTCGAATTTCTCCAGATAGAACTGATATTGTTTTCCCACATTGTTACCGAAACCGGTTGATGAAAACGTGAACGTCAGGGAATTGAGTTCGTAAGGCAGAACGACTTCACTATTCTCCGGTTGCTGATCCATGACCATGTCTCCCGACCGGAACGCGCCGTGGAATAGCACGGTATCGTTTTTTCCCGGTGCCGTCACACTTCGTATCAGCGCGCGGAAATCACGGTTCGGCTGTACCTTCTTGTTTGGATCATAGTGAATGAATCCGTCCTTTGCTCCGAACAGCACGTCGTTGTTCTCCAATATCGTCACATTCACCAGATCGTCATTCAGGAACCGCCTGATCCTGCTGAACGCGTCCTGTTCGAAGGTGTATTGCCCGATTGCGTTCCTGCGCAGCACACCCATGTGACTACTCCCCGTGACATAGATGTTGCCAAAAGCATCCTCCTGCATGTTCCAAATCTGCGCGTCCGGACCAAGAAGTTCACTGAAGAACGGATCTTTCTCAAAGCGATCGCTATCTGCGTTATACCGGTACATTCCGGATTCGCTGGTGAAGACAAGCTCATTGCGTACCCGAAAAACATTGATCAGCAAATCCGATGGAAAGCCGTCCCGTTGTCCATAGTGCCGGACCTCAAGAATACTGTCCGCGCGCTCATTGAGACGGATGCGGTATGCGCCCTTATAACCGTGCGTAACCCAGATAAACCCCAGATCATCTTCAGCCATTACGCGGGAGGATTCGCTAAACCCGGACAGCTTCTTTTTTAAGGTCCATCCGCCATTCGTGTAACGGTAGGTCTGAAGGCCGGCGTATGTCCCTTCCAGCATCACATCCGGATGACTTCGCAACGGCATGAATATCCACGACCCGGGTTCATAGGATATCTGGGTAGTGCCGCCATCAACCCTGAAAGCGCCCCGATGATGACCAAGAAGAATCTCGTTCTTTGGCCGTCCAACGTAGTAAACCTGTCCGGCGGTATTCTCAACCGGATGAAAACCCTTATCCACTACATCGTCAGCGATGTAAAGACCGGTATTCGTACCCAGGTATAACGCATGACCGTCGTAGAAGGCAGCGTAGCCGGTACCGGGAAGACCACTTTGTTCGTTGATAAACGTAAATGGTGAACCGAGCTCCACGACCGCGATGCCGTTGTTTTGCCCGACCCACAGATTCCCTTCATCATCCTCATACAGACCAAGTATGGTCCGGCTCTCCAGACCCTTCCCACGCGTCAACGCCAGCGTTACCCGGCCTTGATCGTTGAGAATCAGCAATCCGTTGTCCTGCGTTCCGGCCGCAAAGGACCCGTTTCGAAGCCGCATCAGATAATTGATTCCCGCACGTTTGAATAACGGAGTCAGTTCCGGATTCCATTCCCGCGCTATTCCATTTGTCAACCTGAACACGCCTTCCTGAAACGTCGCAACCAGAAAGTCACCGTTTCCCATCGGAAGAATCGATGAAAGGCTATGGTCCCGGAAAAACTCGCCGCCGGGAACGGGTTTTAATTCAATTCCCTGAACACTGCAAAGTCCCCTCCCCCTTACATTGACAAACAACTCGCGGTTAACGAGAAACGAAATATCCAGCGGAAGCTCGCTGGCTACGACCTCAAAATGACCTTTCTGGTAGATGTAGATTCGCGAGAAGGTGCAGAAGTATGTTTTGTCGCCGTCGATGTAGATACTCCATGCTTCGTCAAAATCGCGAAACTCAGGGGACAGACTGTCGGCCAGGGACGTGTATTGCAACAGGCCGGAGTCATCCGGGAAAAAATATCCGAAGTCCGCCTGGCAGCCAACGTAAATACGGCCCGAAGCGTCGATAGCAACACTGCGGACTTTGGTGCCATTCTTTACGCGGAAGGTTTCCCATCTTACCCCGTCGAACTGGAGCAGTCCAAAGTTGTTTGCAACGTACAGAATACCCCGCTGGTCTTGTGTGATCGACCAGTTTTGAATACCAGCATTGTATTCGATAGTGGGAAAGGTTCGAACGAAGGGGAACCCGGAGATGACCGACTGCGCAAATGAGCATTGCGTCGCGCAAAACAGGAAAAACATGACCCTGGTGAGCATTGAGAGGCTTCGTATGATGAGTATCCGCGTCGGCATTGTAGTACTAAGCTAATACAGAATCAGCCTCATTTAAACTCAAAATGGCCGTTGAACATGCATTGATGTATTTTTGATGTAGGTAGAAGACCCCATCGATGTAGTATTGAAGCATGTGTTCCCGCGGTGCCGATACGGCATTTGCCGATGTTTACAGATATGAACATCAAACCGAAGTGCTTTCTGGTGGCATGCCTTGTTGGGCTCTCCACCCTATCCGCGATTGCCCAGTCTCAGACCGTCGACCAGCGCATTGAGGCGCTGATAGCCAGGATGACGATTCAGGAGAAGGCAGGCCAGCTCAATTTTATTGTTGGAGAAACCATTGTAACCGGGCCCACGATGTATACCCAGGAGTCGACCAGGTTTGATGAGCAGATCCGGAACGGTACGATCACCGGTCTTTTTAACGTGCATGGAGCCGCATATACGGCACGATTACAAAAAATAGCGGTGGAGGAGAGCCGTTTGGGTATACCCCTGCTTTTTGGCGCAGACATAATCCACGGTTTTAAGACGGTTACGCCAATCCCGTTAGCCGAGGCGGCGAGTTGGGACCTCGAGTTGATTGAGCAATCGGCGCGTCTCGCGGCGGATGAAGCCACCGCTTCGGGCATCAGCCTCAACTTTGCGCCCATGGTAGACATTTCACTTGATCCCCGCTGGGGCCGGATTTCCGAGGGGGCCGGGGAAGATCCGTATCTCGGATCACGTATCGCCGAGGCCCGGGTGCGTGGTTTTCAGGGCACTTCCCTTTCGGCGGAAAATACGATGGCGGCCTGTGTAAAACACTTTGCCGCGTATGGCGCAGCACAGGCAGGGCGCGACTACAACACAGTCGACATGTCAAAACGCTGGCTTTATGAAACATACCTTCCTCCGTTCAAAGCAGCTCTCGATGCCGGCGCCGCCACCATAATGCCGGCATTCAATGAGCTGAACGGCGTTCCCGCGACTGCCAACACCTTCCTATTGAAGGAGATACTGAGGGATGAATGGAATTTCGACGGTCTCGTAATTTCCGATTACGGCGCGATACGCGAGACCATCAATCACGGGTTCGCCGCTGATGGAAAGGACGCTGCGGAAGTGTGCCTCCAGGCAGGCACTGATCTCGACATGATGAGCTTCCTGTACATCAGTGAAATTCCCGGCCTTGTTGAACAAGGAAAACTACCTGTAAAGGCGTTGGATGACGCGGTAAGACGCGTTCTCAAACTGAAATTTCAGCTGGGCCTTTTCGACGACCCGTATCGTTACTCCAATGAAACCCGCGAGAAACAAACGCTCCGTTCGGCCGAGAAGCTGCAACAGGCGCGTGAAATCGCCCGGCGTTCTATCGTGCTTCTGAAGAATGATAAGGCGCTGCTTCCTCTGAAAACGAGCGTCAAACACATCGCGGTAATCGGTCCTCTGGGCGACAATAAGGGGGACATGAATGGCTCGTGGTCCTTTTTCGGAGAAGCATCGCATCCCGTGTCTGTGCTTGAAGGCATTCGTGCACGGGCGAATAAGGGCACCGTTGTTACATTCTCCAAAGGATGCGATCTC
>CBKWFZ010000368.1:0-4638 GCA_966673785.1 uncultured bacterium | reverse complement strand
GGAGCTTATCAACATGCGCGCGAATCAGGTCAATGGAAGGTGCGAGTTTACCGTCCGCCTGAGAGAACAGTGTATAGTTATATTCCAGACTGCTCCTGTCGCGCTGTCCCGCAGCGACTATTGGCAAAAAAATAATCACAAACACCCAAACCCTCATGTTACGCCAATGTTATCTTTCTATTATGAATCTAATAAATTCGGCTATGCTTAACAATGGCTGATCGCAGAAATCCGTATTAATTTTCCCGTATGTTTGTCATAATTCCATCCAGATGACGGTTCCGGCAAGCGAAAGTATCTCTCATTTGCGCCAAACCTTTCTGATTCAGAAAGACTACAGCCTGATGCTGCGTCAGGAGTCATGGCAAGCCCGGAAGACCAAATTGCAGCGTCTCAAGGTATGGATATTAAAGAACCGGCATCGCATCCATAAAGCGGCTTACCAGGATTTCAGAAAGCCCGCGGTGGAAGTTGATGCGATCGAGATCTTTCATGTGTTGAACGAGATCCACGTCGCATCGGCACATCTGCACGAATGGACGCGACCCCGGAAGGTTGACGCTCCCTGGACGTTCCTCGGAACGCGATCGGTGATCCAGGTTGAACCAAGAGGAACTTGCCTGATCATTTCGCCCTGGAATTATCCTTTCTCGCTTTCCGTCGGTCCCCTTGTCTCGGCGATCGCTGCCGGTAACACCGTCATACTGAAACCTTCTGAATTTACTCCACACATGTCGGCCCTGCTTGCGACAATAGTTCAGGAAGTTTTTGAACGAAGAGAGGTCGCTGTTGCCGAAGGCGGAGTGCCCGTAGCCACCGAATTACTCGGCTTGCCTTTTGACCACATCTTCTTTACCGGGAGCCCTTCCGTTGGACGGATTGTGATGAAAGCCGCTGCCGAACACCTGACCTCGGTAACACTTGAACTCGGAGGAAAATCACCCTGCATTGTGGCGGATGACGCCGACCTTGCCGACGCGGCTGAACGAATTGTCGTCGCAAAATTTGTCAACAACGGACAGACATGCATTGCTCCCGATTACGTCATTGCCGATGAACGGATTGCCGCAGCGTTGACTGAAAAGATCTGTTCAAAGATCCGCGAGCGTTTTTCGGTCGATGGCTCTTTCAGCAATTCTCCTTCCTATTGCCGGATTGTGAACCAGGCGCACTTCCGTCGTTTGGCATCGCTGGTGGAGGATGCAACGGCCAAAGGCGCGAAAGTCGAAATGGGCGGCGAGATGGATGAGCGGGACCGGTTCATTGCACCCATTGTTCTTTCACAGGTTTCAGCCGATGCACGCATTTTCGAAGAAGAAATTTTCGGCCCCGTTCTGCCCATCATTACCATGAAGAAACCTGACGATGCCATCCGAATTGTCAACAATAAACCAAAGCCGCTGGCACTGTACTTATTCACGCGAAAACGTGCTGTGCGGGAAGCGGTCCTTCAGAGTACGACAGCAGGCGGCGTATGTGTTAATGACTGTGGCATCCATTTCTTACACCATGGCCTGCCGTTCGGAGGGGTAAATACCAGCGGACACGGCAAATCCCATGGATTTTTTGGATTTCTGGCATTTTCTAATGAAAAACCAGTGCTTCGGCAGCGCCGTGGCATGACATCCGTCAAGCTCTTCTATCCCCCGTATACGACAATTTCGCAACGTGTGATGGATTGGTTTTTGAAGTTGTTCTAGGACCGGGTAAAATGTAATGTTACCCGCCGAATGCTTTAAAAATGTAATGGTGCTTACACTATTTTTAGCGAAAATATTGTTATCAGAATTCAAACGGCTTTAACCCATGAAAAAAGCAGTAAAGTGGACCCTTATAATTCTAGGTGGAGTGATCGTGTTGCTGTTCGCGGCGGCACTTATTCTCCCGGCAGTTTTTAAAGACGATATCAGGGCGGCAATTGACAAAGAGCTGGCCAAATCGGTTAACGCGGATGTTCTCTTCGAGACCGACGATTTCAGCCTCAGTCTGTTCCGGAATTTCCCGAATATAACCGCTACGATGGATAACCTCGGCGTCGTTAACCGGGCTCCGTTTGCAGGTCAGGTGCTTTTCGCTACTGAAAGGTTTGAGGTCGAGGTGAACCTTGCCGACATCCTCTTTGGAGACCAGATGCGGGTGAAGGGAATTTCACTGATCCGGCCCGTGATCAATGTCAAAGTGAACGAAGAGGGGCAGGCGAATTATGACATCATGATACCTTCCGAAGACACAACAACAACAACGGAAAGCGAAGATTTTTCATTTGGGATCGATCATTGGGAAATCGTTGACGGTGACCTGACATACGATGACAAAACGCTACCCTATCAGTTATCGATAATCGGGCTGAACCATACCGGCAGTGGTGACTTCACGCAGGACGTCTTTGATCTTCGGACGAGTACGCGCGCAGATTCGGTAAGCACATCGTTCGACGGCACGGAATACCTCACCAACAAGCGGGCTGAGATTGATGCTGTTATCAGCATAAGTGAGGAATACTCGCGGTACACGTTTAAGGAAAACTCCGTCAAGATCAATGACTTTGCCATGACATTTGACGGATGGTTCAAGATGAACGAAAACGACTTTGGAATGGACCTGAATTTCCGCAGTCCGGAGAATTCGTTCCGAAGCATCCTTTCTCTCGTACCGGGAATGTACACGAAAGACTTCGAGAAGATAGAGACAAGCGGCGATCTCGCTTTCAATGGGTTTGTGAAAGGCACATACAGTGAACAACAGATGCCGGCATTTAATGTCAACCTCAAGGTCAACGATGCGATGTTTAAGTACCCGGACCTGCCAACTGCGGTAAACAACATCAACATGGACTTGTTGATCGACAATAAAGACGGGGTCGTGGAAAATACGGTCATCGACTTGAAGCGGCTTCATCTCGATTTTGGCAATAACCCCGTCGACGCGCGAGCGCTCATAACAAGAATCTATCCCACCAACATTGACGCCGCAATCAACGCAAAACTGAACCTTGCGGAATTGAACCAGATGTTTCCGATGGAAGGATTGGCTATGCGGGGGAACTACGCAGTCGACCTGAAGGCAAAAGGCGTGTATGACAGCTTGAAAAAGACGATCCCTGCCCTTGATGCTGCTATGTCACTGGCAAACGGTTATGTGAAATCGAACGAATTCCCGATTCCCATGGAAGATTTGCATTTCACTGCAGATATTAAAAACACATCCGGACAAATGTCGGAGACCGTCATTCACGTGACGGATTTCGGCATGATCATGGACAAGGAAAAATTCCAGGCAAACCTCGTGATGGAAAACCTCGACAACTACACGTGGGATCTGAATGCGAAAGGAGCGGTTGACCTGGCTAACATAACGAAACTATTCCCGATTGAAGGGATGACACTTGCCGGCAAGGTCACTGCCGATCTTCAGACAAAAGGAAAGTATTCTGACCTTCAGGCCGAACGTTACGAACGCCTGCCTACCTCCGGCTCGGCCTCGCTTCGGGATTTTCGTTACACAACAACCGACCTCCCTGAGGTAACGCTGGCTAAAGCATCGATGATCTTCGATCCGAAAAAAATAGAGATAAAAGACGTAGACGGGAAAGTTGGACGAAGTGATTTCCGCGTCAATGGCGCCATCTACAACTACATCGGCTACGTCTTTGGCGAGGAAACGATCAAGGGCTCGGTGAATCTGAATTCAAACTATCTCGATCTTAATGAGTTCATGACTGACACCGAAGAAGTTGAAACGGCTGACACTACTTCGTATGGTGTTATCCCCATCCCTTCGAACATCGATTTCGTGATGAAATCAGATATCAAGCGCGTCAGCCTGATGAATTTTAACATTACTAATGCAACGGGTGACGTAGTCGTCAGAAACGGTGTCGCGGATCTTAGTGGTCTCCGGTTCAACATGCTGGGCGGCCAGTTCGTCGTGAACGGCACATACAACACACGCGACCTCGCGCATCCGAAATACGACCTCGGCCTCAAGATTGAAAATGTATCGATTCGCCAGGCCGCGAATGCGTCAAGTCTTGTGCAGTCATATGCACCGATCGCGGGACTTGCCACCGGAAGCTTTTCTACCGACTTCAAAATTTCCGGGGAACTGTTGCAAAACATGATGCCTAACCTTGGAACCGTGAACGGAGCCGGCCTCATCAAGATCGCTCAGGCTGCCCTGAAAGATTCGAAATTGATTTCGGGTATCACATCGCTGACAAAGCTTGACAACACGAGCGAAGTATCGTTGAAAGATGTGCTGATGTCGGCATCGATCGAAAAGGGAAAACTCAGTGTGAAACCTTTCGACGTCAAATTCGGTGACTACAAGACGACGGTTTCCGGAAGCACCGGCCTCGACGGAAAAATTGACTATGCCCTGAAAATGGATGTGCCTGCCGGAAAACTTGGTACCCAGTTTAACAGTCTGATCTCACAGTACACGGGCGGGAAGTCAGATCCAAATTCGAATATTCCGCTTTCAATTGGAATCGGCGGCGCCTACAACGACCCTTCGTTCAGTTTGGTCTCTTCCGAACAAAAGGAACAAGTGAAGGAAGCAGTTACCGCAGCGGCGAAAGAGGAAGGCACGAAGGCGATACAGGAAGCTGTAAAAGGCGCGGAAGCTGAAAAGGTGGGG
>CBKWFZ010000367.1:0-4640 GCA_966673785.1 uncultured bacterium | reverse complement strand
CGCAATACACAGCTGCCTCACTGGTAAGCCAGAATAAACAATTGTGCACGCCGGCGTCTGTTGATTCAATCGTGTCATCCAATGGTCAGGAGGATCACGTGAGTATGGGCGCCAACGCTGCATTGAAGGCGTATCGTGTCGTAGAGAACACCTACTCGATCCTCGCGATCGAGTTGCTCACCGCCGCGCAGGCGATTACCTTTCGTCGGCCCAAACGAACGTCTCCACGCCTTGAGGCCCTCCTGGATACTTTCCGGAGCGTCGTGCCGTTTATAGAAGATGATCGCATTTTGCACGAAGACATTAAAAAAGCCGAAGCTTTTTTGAGAAACTGGAAGCTCCAACTATGATGATCCGCGCCTGCATACTGCTTGCTTTTTTTGCAGTACCGTTTGCCTCGGCAGGCCAGTACTTAAGCGATGGCGGGCGATTTTCAGTAACCGAAAACACGGCCTGCGCACCTTATGGTGACCCAATTGTCATCAGTGCCCCGGAATGCGATGGTGTTACCACCGCATGCAGCATCGACTTTGACCAGGGTGATGGCGTACCGAACACATTGGCTCTGGTTGACGGTCAGTCGTTTTCCCACGTCTACACCGATCCGGGAACATATATTATTCGCATCCAGTTTGGAACAACCGGCGGATTCGATCAGCTCGAAATGACGATCCTCCCCAACACACCGCCGGAGTTCAATATTTACACATGCAGTGGAAACCGCGTGCAGCTTGAAATCACGGACAACATATACGCAGACTACAGTATCGATTATGAAAACGACGGCATTCAGGACGCGACGTCCGGGCCAGGCCTCGTTACGCCATTTCACACCTATGGCGATGCGTTGACAAAAACAGTCTCAGTCAGACCGGATTACGTGAACTGCCCGTCGACGTCAAAGACAGTCACTCCAGACCCGGGGCCGTTTTCCCCCGGCCCGCCCCTAATCAACACGTTGCGGGTTATGCCGGACAACAGCGTCGAACTTGATCTTACCACGTCGCAGAATCTTTATTATCAGCTTGAGGCGAGTACAAATAGTGCGGCAGCGTTTAGCGTTTTACAGCAGGTAACCGATGAGAGCACCTTAACACTTTCGTCGCTGAATCCTGACGACAACTACTATTGCTTTCGGATCGGCACCGTTGACATCTGCGATGGCACAACGCCTGTGTACACCGGCAGCAACATAATCTGTAGTGCAGACCTTGGACTTACGGTTCAGGATGATGTTATGCAGCTGGGCTGGAGTACCAGCGACACCGGCGTCAATGGTTTTACCGTCGTCAAAGACCCTGGCGGTGCCATTCCGCTTCCGGCCAGCCCGTTTCAATATGACGATACGGAAGTAGTTTGTGGAGTTACTTACAGTTACCAGCTTGTGACCGAGTATGGCGCAGGCATTCAAAGTTTTTCAAAAACTGTTTCCGGAACGGCTACTTCGAATCGCACGCCAACACCTGTCGATAACATAACGGCGGCAATTGATGGTGCAACGGTCACGCTGACCTGGCCGCAGGACCCGGACTTCGTCTCCGATGAGTACACCGTTTTCCGAATTCGCGACAACAATACCATTCCCGTCGCAACCACGGAAGACCCGGCTTTTACGGGTGACTTTAATATCGAAGAGCCAGCGTGCTATCGGGTCAGCTACACCGACATCTGCGGCAATGAAAGTCCCGCCGGCACCGTCGCATGTCCTATCATCGTGGATGCAGCGCTGCAAAACAACAACGCCGTACAACTGACCTGGCCAGCGTACGACGGCTGGGCTGGTGGAGTTTCCGCCTACGTAATTGAAAAATACGACGCCGCCGGCCAGCTTCAGGCATCGATCAACAATGGTACGGCACTCACTTATGTCGATACTTATACCGGGGGAAACGAGGAACAGGTGTTCAGTTACCGGATCCTCGCCGTGGCGTCCGACGGGGTGCTGCTGCCGCTTCCGGCAGTGTCGAATACTGAGTTGATCGTACGCAATCCCAACCTCTCGCACCCGACGGCGTTCATTCCGGGAAGTTCGATTCATGAAAATCGAACGTTTCGCGTTTTCGGAAGCTTTATTAATACCTATGAGTTGAAAATCTTTAACCGGTGGGGCGAACTCATTTTTGAATCCGTCGATCCCGAAACAGGATGGGATGGTTCGTTCCGCGGGCAGCCTATGCCTGAAGGCACGTATGTATTTCAGGCACGCATCATCGACTTTGCAGGCAGAACGTTTGAATACGCCGGAACGGTAGTGCTTCTCAAAAAAGGATAGGTTTTTCATCCCCCCGGGAATTACTACCTTCACACCTCGAGTTTAAAAAGAAAGACAAACGCATTCAGGATATGTTTGATATGATGAAAATGATGGGTAAGATGAAAGAAGTTCAGACCCGTCTGAAAGAAGCTCAGGACAACCTTGTGAAGCTGCGTGCCCAGGGAGAGTCGGGAGCAGGAATGGTAAAGGCGACGGTAAACGGCAAGAAACAACTCGTACAAATAGAAATTGATCCCAGCCTTCTTAAACAGGACGATCAGGTAATTCTTCAGGATCTTATCGTGGCGGCGGTAAACAAGGCCCAGGAAGAAGCCGATGTTCTTGCAAAGGAAGAGATGCGAAAGAGCACCGAAGGTCTTATCCCCAACATTCCGGGCTTCGACATTAGCGGCATGATGGGATGAGCAGCACCGCTGTAGTCATCCTGAACTATAATGGAGAAAAGCTGTTGCGGCAGTTCCTCCCGTCCGTCATTCAGCACTCCGCAGGCGCATTGATTATTGTGGCCGACAATGGCTCAACCGATAACTCAATTGCTGTCATCACCAATGAATTTCCCGGAGTAAGACTTATCCGGCTCGAAAAGAACTACGGCTTCTGCGGTGGGTACAACCGGGCGCTGAAGATGGTTCAGGCGGATAATTACGTTCTGCTGAACAGCGACGTAGAGGTTACGCCGGGATGGCTTACCACATTGGAGGGGGTGCTGGCATCCGGAGAGCGCATTGGCGCCGTGCAGCCCAAAATACTCAGCTATACCAATCGTGATCACTTCGAGTATGCAGGGGCGGCCGGAGGATTCATTGACCGGCTTGGATACCCTTTTTGCAGAGGCCGCGTCTTTGATAAGCTCGAAACTGATCAGCACCAGTACGACGACACCAGACCCGTATTCTGGACCTCAGGAGCGTGCATGATGATCCGCGCGGAGCTGTTCCACAAGTTTGGCGGGCTCGACGAGGATTTTTTCGCTCACATGGAGGAAATCGATCTCTGCTGGAAGATGCAGCGCGCGGGGTACCAGGTGTACTATTGCGGAAAAAGCACGGTCTACCATCTCGGCGCGGGAACGCTCGGTTACGGGAAGCCGGCCAAAACCTATCTGAACTTCCGGAACGGACTCGTGATGATCACCAAGCACTTTACAACGCGTGAACTCCTGATCAAGCTTCCGGTTCGCCTCGGACTCGACTGGATCGCGGCAGTCGTGTTTCTGCCGGCTAATTTTGCTGCTGTATTTCGTGCGCATACAGCATATTTCGGGTCAATAAGGGATGTATTCAGAAAACGGCGTGAAATCAGGTCGCAATATCCGGACTATCCCCGGAACACTATTTTTCAGGGTCTCATTCTTATCGAGTCTTACCTTCTGGGGCGCGAAAAGCTGGTTATCGATCAATAATCCCAGATCGGATTGCGCTTTCTCAAGTGCTTTCGCATGTTCATGATGAAGGCGAGCGAAAGGTAGATGATAATCGGCGACCCGAAGGTGATAAAGGAGGCGTAGATAAAAAATAAGCGGATACTCGACGTCGCAACTCCAAGTTTTTCCCCTAAACGCGTGCAAACACCAAAAGCATAACTCTCGAAGAAATGCTGGATGTGATCAGTCAGGCGATTCATATAACTCCCAATAATAAACTTTCGTCATTCCATTTAAGCCGTTCACCGACCATAAACCCCACTCCCGCTGATCCGGCAGGCACAAGACCGGCAGAGCGGGGCTGATCTTATTTTTTTGACTATAATTGCAAAAAAACACACATAAGTATAGTTTTGCAACCTGTAAAAAACAATTTATAAACCACAATCCAATGAGAAAAGTATTTTACTCATTTTTAGTATTTGCGATCGTGACCCTTGCGGGCTGTACACTGCCCAAGATGGTCAAGATGTCGAAAGAACAGCAATTGACTGTTACCCCAAATCCACTTGAGGTACACAAAGACACTGTTGCGTTCGACATGGCTGCAAACCTGCCGGTTAAAATGTTGAAGAAGGGTACCGTTTATACGGTGAACACTTTCTACAAATATGGCGACCAGGAAGTGGCCCTCGATCCGATACCATTCAAAGCCGAGGACTACCCGAACAGCTCAACTGAGCAGCCTCGCGTTACCAAGAGCTTTTCATTTGCTTACCAGCCTGCAATGAGGAACGGAACACTTGAAGTGACTGGAACCGCCTCCAAAGGTGAAAAGTCGAAGTCGACCGAACGCCTTCCTGTTGCTACAGGAGTTATCACAACTTCCAAGCTGGTTCAACCTGTGGTTTATCCGACCTTCGCAGATCATGGCTACAACAACCAGGAGGAGCTTGAGCCTGTTATCATCCCCGATTTCATCTTCCTTCAGGGAAGCTCTGT
>CBKWFZ010000366.1:0-4661 GCA_966673785.1 uncultured bacterium | reverse complement strand
GGCAGGGTCCGTACAAGCCCAGGCTGGCGCCGATGAGGTTGAAACCCTGAAGAAAAAAGTGCTTCAGCTTGATCAACGCGTAGGCGACATTGAAACCAACCTCGCCTTAGGCGAAAAAAAGCTGAGAAAGGGCATACTTGTCTCGACTATCGGCTATACCGTGACCATAACCGGCGGTATGTTGCTGGGCCGGCGCCAGGACGAACTCGGCAAAGCCCTGCTTATTGCGGGCGGGGCCACAGGCGTAGCCGGAACGATCATCATGGTTAACGCCTTTCGGTTCTTTGGCAACGCGAAGACCCGTCGCCCATAACCCTCCAAAAAAGTTTCCGGAGATACTCTGCATGCATAACATTTTTTTTATACCTTCGCTATCCTTGGTGAAAACGTATGCGGAAAGAGGAAACTGTCGACTATCACATCAGGGTAGCCTGGCATGCGATCGCCCGCATGTACAATCAGCAGGCGGCAAAGGTTGATGCTGATGCCAGCATGGCGATGGGATTTGTCCTGTTGAACATCAACACCGAAGAAGGAACACCTGCCACGAAGATTGCGCCCATGATGGGGCTGGAAGCCCGAAGCCTTACCCGGCTTCTGAAAACTATGGAAGAAAAAGGGCTCATCTATCGCGAGGCGGACAAAATAGACAAACGGTCGGTCAGAATCCGGTTAACGAGACGGGGAAAGCAGAGCAAGGAAAATGCCCGGGACAAAGTTATTCGGTTCAATGATGTGGTCCGGAAGCACGTTTCGGAAAAGGATCTCGAGACGTTCTTTGGTGTTACGCAGACAATTGTGCAGCTGATCGAAAAGAACGGCATTTACGAAAAAGATTGACCAGCAAAATTTCTTACGACACTCAAAAATGAACAGAACAATTCGAAAGGTAGCAGTATTAGGTTCCGGAGTGATGGGATCTGCCATTGCGTGCCACTTCGCGAACATAGGTTGTGAGGTCCTCCTGCTCGACATTTCGCCATCCGACCTTACCGATGCAGAAAAAGCAAAGGGTCTGAACCTGGAACACAGAGCTGTACGAAACCGGATCGTACAGACTTCTTTTGACCGCTCTGTAAAGTCGAACCCGGGCCCGTTGTTCAGTAAAAAATTTATTCAGCGCATAAGTCTCGGAAATTTTACCGATGACATGTCGCGCATTCGCGACTACGACTGGATCATCGAGGTGGTCGTTGAGAACCTCGACATCAAAAAGAAAGTGTATGCTGAAGTTGAGAAGTATCGGAAGCCGGGAACACTTATCACTTCGAACACGTCAGGGATTCCAATTCACCTGATGGCTGAAGGTCGCTGCGAAGATTTCAAAAAACACTTCTGCGGAACCCATTTCTTCAACCCTCCGCGCTACCTGAGACTTCTTGAAATTATACCTACTCCGGAGACTGATCCGGAGATTGTCAAGTTCCTGATGCATTACGGGGATTTGCATCTTGGCAAGACTACCGTTTTATGCAAGGATACTCCCGCTTTCATCGCCAATCGCGTAGGGGTTTTTGCGATCATGAAAGTGGTGGACTCGATGCAGAAGCTAGATCTCAACATCGACGAGATCGACAAGTTGACCGGGCCGGTGATCGGACGACCAAAATCGGCAACATTCAGAACGTCTGATGTTGTAGGACTCGATACGCTGATAAAGGTTGCTGGAAATCTGAACAAAGGACTCGTCAACGACGAGAGTAAAGAACTCTTCCGTTTGCCGGATGTGGTTTTGAAAATGGAGGAAAACAAATGGCTGGGTGATAAAACGGGCCAGGGATTCTACAAGAAGATAAAGAATGAAAAGAACGAAACAGAGATTCTTACGCTCGACCTTAAAACCTTTGAATACAAGCCGAAGGCGAAAGTCAAGTTTCCAACACTTGAGTCAACCAAGACGATAGACAATCTCCGTGAACGCTTTAAGGTACTGATGGCCGGGAAAGACAAGGCAGGAGAATTCTATCGCGACGCGTTCTTCGGATTGTTCAAGTACGTATCAAACAGAATCCCGGAAATTGCCGACGAACTGTATAAGATCGATGACGCAGTGTGCGCCGGTTTCGGATGGGAACTCGGACCGTTTGAGACGTGGGACGCGGTCGGGATCGAAAAGACCCTTCCGCAAATGCAGGCTGCGGGTTATCGGCCGAATCAATGGGTACTTGATATGCTGGCCGGCGGAAACAAATCCTTTTATAAAGTTGAGGACGGCGTAAGAAAGTACTACGATATACCATCGAAGACTTATAAGCGAGTTCCGGGCAGAGACGCGTTCATCATTCTGGAGAACCTGAGTGACAATATTGTTTGGAAAAACGCCGAGTCGAAAGTTATCGACCTCGGCGATGGCGTGCTGAATTTCTCGTGGCATAGCAAGAGCTATACACTTGGGAGCTCCGTTATTGAGGGCCTCAACAAGGCGATCGATCTCGCAGAAAAGGATTATCGCGGCCTCGTCATCGGTCATCAGGGCGCGGATTTCTCGCTGGGAGCAAATCTCGGGCTCGTGTTCATGTTCGCGATTGAGCAGGAGTATGATGAGATCGACTTCATGGTTCGTCAGTTTCAGAACTCTGTCATGAGAATACGATACTCGGGCGTTCCCGTCGTTGTGTGTCCGCAAGGCAGGACACTCGGTGGCGGATGTGAGATGACGCTGCACGCGGACCTCGCGCAGGCAGCTGCGGAAACCTACATCGGGTTGGTTGAAGTAGGTGTTGGACTTATTCCGGGAGGCGGAGGTACTAAAGAGTTAACGAAACGAGTTAGCGATTCCATTCAGGAAGGCGACGTTGAACTCAATGCACTGCAGAATGCCTTTATGAATATCGCAACCGCGAAAGTGGCGCTCTCGGCAGAAGAAGCACGCGAGATGGGAATCCTTCGCGACAAAGACAGAATCTCGATAAACCGCGATCGCCAGATCCGCGATGGGAAATCAGCCGTAATTGAACTGGCTGAAGCCGGGTATACCATGCCTGTCAAAGCGAGAAACATAAAAGTCCAGGGGCGTGCAGGGATGGCGTTGTTCATGGCAGGTATCCATGGAATGAGGATGGGCGACTATATCAGCGACCATGACATGAAGATTGCAAAATGGATTGCCAACGTAATGTGCGGCGGCGACCTCACCTCTCCACAGGAGGTTAGCGAGCAATACCTGCTTGACCTGGAAAGAGAAGCGTTCGTCTCCCTTACCGGTGAAAAAAAGACGCTCGAACGTATTCAATCTATCCTGACTGGTGGTAAACCGTTACGAAATTAAAAGGAAGAAACTATGAATGCATATATAGTAGCAGGTTACAGAACCGCAGTTGGAAAGGCAAAAAAGGGAGGCTTTCGTTTCGTCAGGCCCGATGATCTCGCGGCCGACGTGATCAGGCACCTCGTGAAATCTGTCCCCGGACTGGATAATAAGATGATTGATGATCTGATTGTCGGTAATGCTGTTCAGGAAGCAGAGCAGGGAATGCAAATGGGCCGGATGATCTCACTTCTTTCGCTTGGCGTAGACGTTCCAGGCATGGTGATCAACCGGTACTGCGGTTCAGGGCTTGAAGCGATACAGATTGCCTGCGCGCGAATTCATGCCGGACAGGCGGACATCATTATCGCAGGAGGCACCGAGTCGATGTCACTTGTACCCGTAATGGGCTGGAAGACGGTGCTGAATTATACGATCGCAAAAGACAATCCTGCCTATTACACGAGCATGGGCCTGACCGCGGAGAATGTCGCGAAGCAGTTCAACGTTTCCCGCGAGGATCAGGATTCGTTCTCGTTTCAATCTCATCAAAAGGCAGCAACGGCAATTCGTGACGGCAAGTTCCGGGAGGAAATCGTTCCGATTACTGTAAAAGAAGTTTACGTTGACGAAAACAGCAAGAAGAAGACACGCGAGTTTGTCGTCGATACCGATGAAGGTGTCAGAGCAGATACTACACTGGAGGCATTGGCAAAACTGAAGCCAGTCTTCGCTATGGGCGGAACCGTGACCGCCGGGAATTCCTCTCAGACATCTGACGGCGCAGCCTTTGTTATCGTGATGTCGGAAAAAATGGTGAAGCAGCTTAATGTGAAACCAGTTGCGCGGATGCTGGGATACGCCGCAGCCGGAGTGGACCCCGCCATAATGGGCATCGGGCCCGTCGCCGCCGTTCCAAAGGCTCTGAAAATTGCAGGAAAAGCGCTGCATGAGATAGATGTGATAGAACTAAACGAGGCCTTCGCCGCCCAATCACTTGCTGTGGTGAGACAGTTGGAAATCGATCCGAAAAAACTCAATCCGAACGGTGGGGCAATTGCAGTAGGGCATCCGTTAGGATCGTCGGGCGCCCGGCTCTCGGTCCAGATCTTTAATGAGCTCAGACGTCAGAAAAAGAAATACGGACTTGTGACGGCGTGCGTCGGCGGCGGGCAGGGTGTTGCCGGGGTTTATGAATTGTTGAACTAAAAAAATACCGATCATATGAGTAGCGTTGAAACGAAACAGGCAATAAAAGGTGGCGAATTTCTGATCCGCGAAACCCAGGCTCAGGATATCTTCATTCCCGAGGAGTTCACGGAAGAACAAAAGATGATTGAGCAGCAGTGCAAAGACTTTCTTGCCAAGGAAGTTTGGCCACGCCTGGATGAGATTGATTCCATGAAACATCCGG
>CBKWFZ010000365.1:0-4672 GCA_966673785.1 uncultured bacterium | reverse complement strand
AAGCTTGCCGGAAAGGCGGGTGCTTCCAATGAACGCCTCTTTGAAATTGCGCTCAATTCTCCCGATGTAATTCAAGGGAAGATCAGCGAGTCTGTGGATTCCGGCGAATGGAATAAACTACGCAGTTGCATCGACGCCGCCTTGAAGAAATGTGACGATTTTCGAAAAACCGAAGGAAACGCGCTCGAAAAAATGCTGAAAGGATGTGTCGACGTCATATCCCGCGAGCTTTCAGAAATCGAACAGCTCGACCCGAAACGGGTACAAAAAATACGTGATCGTATCAAAGGGAATATTCAGGCTGTTTTTGGCGAGGAAGGCTATGACCTCAACAGACTGGAACAAGAGATCGTCTTCTACATTGAAAAGCTGGATATCAACGAGGAAAAAGTCCGTCTGCGATCGCATCTCGATTATTTTCTCCGCGTGATTGGCGAAAACCAAAACAACGGAAAAAAGCTGGGGTTCATCAGCCAGGAAATCGGCCGTGAGATCAATACCATTGGCTCCAAAGCAAATGACGCCGAGATTCAAAAACACGTCGTGATCATGAAGGAAGAGCTTGAAAAGATCAAGGAACAGCTGAACAACGTCTTGTGATCAATCAGATGAGTTTCGCCAGCGTGCTTATATAACGTTCCGGCACTTCGCCCTTTACAGCCACCTGATAATCGTTGTAGCTGCAAGGCACAATACTGTTCCGCGAATACCTTGAATGGCCCTGCGGATAAGGAACTTCCATCCACCATTTTTCGCTCAGCTTACTTTTATAAAACGTGATGACCTCCGGCTCAACGGGCATAGACACCGAATATTTAAGAAAATCATTCCCACGGAAGTTCTGATCGTTCTTTCTGTGGTAATACCCTTCAATGAAATACCAGATCATCGTCGCAATGACGGAGGCAGTCTTCTTTTGATTGTCGTCAAAGTCAGGATTGTATTCATAGAAGCCGATCGAACTCAGCTTCTCGTTTAGTCCCGCATACCAGCAAATCTGAGACGCTTCTTCGCCGGTCAGGCCGAAAGGCTGAGCCTGATAATTGCCGGGCGCGTCCGAGGAGCGAATCGCCGTTACATCGAAAGACAGCATATCGGCATTCCGTACCGCTGGCTCTATCTCATGTATGTTCGTTCTTATTTGTCCGATCCGAAATGACTCAAAATATAACTTCTCAAGAATAGAAACGGCGTATGGATCAATCAGGTAGGTTTGATATGCGAGGTGCGTATAGCTGAACAGGTAGTTGGGCTCGTGCAACAGAATGCGGTGAATATGCTGCTGGTTCGGTTTTGACTCGCCTTTGTCTTCGAGATCGATGAAAGCATCAACGTTCACAAAGCTGACCAGCTTTTCCAGCGACTCATAGCCGCAGTATTGGCCGTAGTCCATGTCATGGCTGCCGCCTATGAGTACAGGCAATACATTTGCTTCCAACAACATCCGGCACACTTCACTGATCCGCACGTACGTCTCGTCCAGATCGATCCCCGGATTCATATTGCCAAGGTCAACCACCCGGTAAGCACCGGTGCCACGTTTGAGGTTATACAATTTTCTACGGATTTCGTCAGCAGCTGAAGCGAGGCCCTTGCCATGTGCGGAGCCGCGATCATCCACCAATCCGATAAGAGCGATATGCGCATCACGGTAGTCCGGCATACGTTCTGCAAAAACAGAAATACTCCGATAGAAGCTCGCGTTCGATGTCACATCAGAATAGATACTCTCGTCAACGGGGCTGAATAGAATGGTTAGATCCATGAGTCAAAATTTGTGATCTAATATAGGATATCGCAGCAAATCGGTGCCTTTTGGGTTCAAAATAATGGCTATGGTAAGGAATTCATCCATGCTCCATGCACCACACCTGTCAAAATCAGCGGTTGAAGTGATACGGTGGATCGGTTGCGGAATTATGGTTATATTTACTAACGTGTGAGAACCATACTTACCGCCCCCCGACTTTCTTTGCGTCAGAGCCACGACCTGAAGATCATTGGTGTTGCCGTGGCCTATTATCTCGCCGCCAGGCTGGGGTATTATCTCGCGTTTGAAAATACCACGAGCCTGCCCACCTGGCCCCCCTCCGGTATTGCGTTCGCGCTCACCCTGCTGTTTGGCCGTTCTATCTGGCCGGGAATAATGATTGGATCACTCGTCGCTAATATCCTTGCCTTCTGGAATAACCCCGGAATGGCCCCACCGACGGTTATCATCGTCAGCTCGGGAATCGCGGCAGCCAATACACTGGAGGCAATTGTGGGAAGCCTGCTGCACAAGTTCTGGATACGCGAATCATATCCTTTCAACAGCGCGAAGAACGCATTCCGCTTTCTGTTTATCACCATGATCATGTGCGCTCTTGGAGCCGGGATTGCCACGTGGATTCTGCTGTTGAACAACATCCTTTATGAAGAACTCTTTTATCGGACCGCATTCTCCGCATGGGTAGGGAACGCCGTCGGAATTCTGCTGTTCACTCCGTTTATCCTGTCCGTTGTGCGGAAACCCGGAATCAAGATCACATGGGAAAAGATCATCGAGATCGCGGTATTTCTCATTTTCGGCGTTGCCTTGTACATCTTCCTACAGATCGAGTATGTCGCTGTTACATTTCAGCACGCACTCCCGTTTCTGGTGCTCCCTTTTTTACTGTGGATAGCATTCCGTTTTAACCTTTCGCTCGCAACGAGCGGTGTCATGGTAACTTCTCTTTCCGCGATCTACATCACCATCACAAACCAGGGCCCCTTCATACTCAACGACTCGTACAACACGATGCTTTTGTTGCAGATCTTTATGGGCGTTATCAGCGTCTCCACCATCGTGCTGTCAGCCACAGTCACGGAACGGCGTCAGGCACAGCAGGAGTTAATCGACCTGACAGCAACGCTCGAAAGCAAGGTTCAGGAAAGAACCAAAGAACTCAAGGAAGAAATTCAGATCAGAAAAGAAGCGGAGCAAAAGATCCAGAAGACAAATGACGAACTGAGCAAACGCAATACTGAACTTGACAATTTTGTGTACAGCGTCTCCCATGATCTCAGAGCCCCGATTGCCTCTGTACTTGGGCTTATCAATCTTGCACGACAGGATCGGAGTGCAAAGATGAAGGACACATACCTTGAACTGATTCACAAAAGCGCGCTGCAACAGGATCACTTTATCAAGGAGATTCTTGATCAATCGCGAAACACCCGACTTGAAGTAAACCGGGATCAGATCTTTTTTACGGAACTGGTTGTCGAAACATTCGATCAGCTGAAGTTTGCGACACCTGAAGGAGAAAATGTTGAAAAGGTGATTGACATCGACCAGCGCAAGGTATTTTATTCCGATCGCTGGCGTCTCAAGGTAATCTTGAACAACCTGATTTCGAATGCGCTCCGCTACCGGAACGGCAAAGACCCGGTGATAAAGGTATCGGTTTCGTTTCAAAACGGCAGTGCGCACGTCGTCGTCGAGGATAACGGCAAGGGAATAGAAAAAGAGCACCTGCCCAACCTGTACAAAATGTTTTACCGGGCTACCGATGACAACGCCGGATCCGGTCTGGGCTTGTACATTGTAAAGGAAGCCGTCGACAAACTAAATGGCGAGATCAGCATAGACTCCGAAATTCACGTCGGCACAACGGTACGTTTACGCATACCTGAAATTCCTGAAAAGAAATAAAAAAAGCCCTCCTGAAGGAAGGCTTTTTTCACATAAACCGGGAAGGTTTATCGTTGAATCTTATAAGCGTAGCCCACGGACAACAGCCAGTCCGCGAAAGCCGCGTCACCTCCGGCATTGCCCCGCTGAACGTCATACACGCTTCTTATCCTGTTTCGGTATAGTGCGACCGGAACGTTAACGGTGAAAATGTGATTCCCCTTACTGAGAATCCACGATGGTTCAACGGAGACAATATGACCCGGGCGGCGGAATCCATCGTTTCGGCCAATCAAATCCCGGGCAGGAATACCTTCGATCCTGCCACCCAGCCCAAACTGTGAACCGCCTTTTATAAACCTCGCTCCCAGGCGGGCGAAAAACTGGTCGCCGACCGAAAATTCATTTCCATGCGGCAGCGTTGTGGGAGCCGTTGATCGTAACACGCCATTTGTATTCCGGGGGTTCATCATATAGAGACCGTCGGCGTAAACCTGAAAACGATGACCGATGGACTTGATAAAGTTTGCCTCGGTGATCACACCGAAACCACCATCACCGGGTTGTATGGATTGGTCGACCACCCGGTAAACAAGGCTATCTTCTCCGTTTTGATCGCGTTTGTGGAAGTTATCCTTGTAATCGTATTTGCCCGTGGGAAGCTTAACCCCCGCGCCAAGGGATAGGCGCGATGAATGGCCGAGCATCCAGTTGTAATTTGCCGTCAAACGGATATCTCCGAGACCCCGCGACTGCGTATGGAATCTCCGTTGCTCGGGATTCGCTTCAAGGGAATTTCCGTAATGTTCATACAGGGACGACCTGTCGATGAACAAATAAGGCACGGCAACCGTCAGGCTCAGCCTGTTGTTTGCAAAGTAGGTGAAGCCAAGGATAACGGAATTGTCGTTGTTGATAACCTCGGTCCCGTTTTCAACACGCTCCTTTTCCTCATGGTCACCTCTGAAGTGCTTATAGGAACGGAAGTATCGATAGTTTAAAGAAAATTGCCAG
>CBKWFZ010000364.1:0-4679 GCA_966673785.1 uncultured bacterium | reverse complement strand
TTCGGCCTTAATTTCCCATTCCCATTTCATAAAACAGTCATTTTGACATTATTTATTCGTTATCACCCCGAATATCAGACATTATGTCTTTGAATTCAGACCGGCATACTTTTCGGAAAGAGCGATTCGAGCAAATTTTTAAAACAAGTTAAACTATTAAATAAAAAGATTATGAGCATCGTTCGTTTCAGCACCGGCGTTAATGATTATGCACCGGCCAGTTTTAACAGCCTGATAGACCGCTTCTTCAACGAATCACTCACACGCAAAGGCGGATCACAGTATTCGTTCGTACCGAAGACGGATATTGTGGAGAATGAAAAGGGATTCGAGATCCTGATCGCAGTCCCGGGCATGAAGAAGGAAGATTTCACAATTGATGTTAACGAGAACGTACTTTCAGTGAGCGGTGAACGCAAGTTCAACAAAGAAAGAAACGAGAACTATTATGTTTCGATCGAATCCCAATACGGAAGCTTCAAACGTTCATTTACCCTTCCGGAAAGTGTGGATGCCGGTAAAATTACCGCGTCTTACGTGAATGGCGTGCTTGAGATCGTTCTCCCGAAGGATGAGAAGAAGTCGTTAAAAACTTCAATCCGCGTAGACTAAAAAGGGCGAAGTTTAGTTATAGTAATAGGTTTAGGTTAGGTCAAGGGCGTCTTCCGGCATCGGAAGGCGCTTTTTTTTGGCCGGCGGAAAAGTTCATTGGTCGTTTACCCGTGTTCCCGAAAGAAACGTTTCCAACCCTTACAGGACGAAGCACAATCTTTTGAAAAAGAAAGATTATCTTTCTGTAGCATCAAATTTTAGACAGTAAGGGAAAAAGGGTACGATATGAAGCGGACAATATTAATTCTCGTCATTGTGTTGGCGGCCTGCGTCGGTGGAATTCTTGGCTCAGTGGTGACCATCCGGTTTTTCGATGTTTCAAATTCATCTTATACATCAATAGCCCAGCACCAGCAAAATGTACTGGCCTCGCATCGCTACGATACCGGGTATAACGTCCCGAGAGGGCTTAATTTTCTGGAAACATCGCGCGACGTGATTCCGGCCGTCGTTCACATTCGCACTTCCTATGGTCCGGGGGATTTCAGCCTCAATCCGCTTGAGTCGTTCTTTGACATGCCGTCAAGGAGCAGCGGCAGTGGAGTCATCATTTCCGATGACGGATTCATTGTCACGAATAATCATGTGATCGAAGATGCAAGTAACATTGAGATCATCATGAGTAATAACCAACGATATTTTGCAAAGCTCGTTGGCGCCGATCCTACTACAGATCTTGCATTGTTGAAAATACGCGCGCAGAATCTTCCCTTCGTTCCCTACGGGGATTCTGACCGGATAACGCCGGGCGAATGGGTGCTTGCGGTTGGTAATCCGTTTGATCTGAACTCTACGGTAACAGCCGGGATCGTCAGTGCAAAGGCAAGAAACATCGGCATTTTGCGCGATCGAAATGGCTTGCAGGTGGAATCATTTATCCAGACTGATGCGGCCGTGAACCCGGGTAACAGCGGTGGTGCGCTTGTGAACCTGAACGGCGAACTTATCGGAATCAACACCGCGATTGCCACCTCATCAGGGAGCTACCAGGGGTATTCGTTTGCAATTCCGGTAAGCCTGGTCCGAAAGATCATGGATGACCTGCTGGAATTTGGTACGGTTCAGCGTGGACTTCTCGGTATTCAGATTACTGATCTCAACGCCGCGCTTTCCGAACAATTGAAGCTGAACACATCGCTTGGTGTATTGATCAACCGGGTGAATGCTAATTCCGCCGCTTCTGAAGCGGGCCTGCATCCGAAAGATGTGATCGTGGGTATCAACGGCATGCCTGTCAACTCTGTTTCGGAATTACAGGAACAAGTGGCCCGTAACCGGCCGGGAACGGAAATCGAAGTCGACTATCTGCGCGATGGTCAGCGCGGAAAAATGAAAGTCCGTCTCAAGAACAGCGAAGGTACCGAGGAGATTATCCGGCGCGAGGTAAATTTCGATCTGAATGGTGCGCATGTTGAGGATGTACAATTTAAGGAACTTGCTGATCTTCAACTGGAGGGCGGTGTGCGGATTAAATCGCTGCGCGATGGGAAGTGGAAAAAAGCAGGGGTACGCGAAGATTTCATTATCAGCCATATCGACAAGATACCCGTCAATAATGTAGAGGATCTTAACCAGATCCTTGCCTTTAAAAAGGGAGGCATTCTGGTCGAGGGTTATTACCGCGACGGAGAAAAAGGCGTATACGGCGTCGAATGGTAATCCTTCATCATTTCTGTGAACTTCTTGCCGTAAGCAGTCGCTAAACTGTTAAAATCCTTAGTTTTGCAGGGCATCAGCCTTTGCTATGGAAAAGAACTTCGGGATTGAGAACGCACTACGCGAGCTGGATATTCAAAAAAGGAACCCTGGATCATCTACAGGATCCAAGTGGTACAAATCAACATCGGATGTAATCGAGTCATCATCACCCGTTGACGGTAAACGCATCGGAAGTGTTTACGCGACGAGCCGTGAAACCTACGATGCCATTGTTGAGCAGGCGGGCAAGGCGTTTGTCGAATGGCGTAAATGGCCGGCGCCACGTCGCGGTGAGGTTGTTCGCCAGATCGGTGAGGCGCTCCGCGAACGCAAAGAGTCGCTTGGAAAACTTGTCTCGTATGAAATGGGAAAGTCTTACCAGGAAGGGCTCGGCGAAGTTCAGGAGATGATCGACATTTGCGACTTTGCCGTCGGCTTGTCGCGCCAGTTGTATGGACTCACGATGCACAGTGAACGCCCCAGTCACCGGATGTACGAGCAATGGCATCCGCTGGGTGTCGTGGGG
Organism: uncultured bacterium; assembly: GCA_966673785.1. GTDB lineage: Bacteria > Bacteroidota > Bacteroidia > Cytophagales > Cyclobacteriaceae > Ohtaekwangia. The sequence goes on along the minus strand of CBKWFZ010000364.1, from coordinate 1,843 downwards.
ATTATTTCGGCTTTCAACTTTCCCGTTGCAGTCTGGTCGTGGAACGCCATGATCGCGTGGATATGTGGTGATGTGTGCATATGGAAACCTTCAGAAAAAACGCCGCTGTGCAGCATCGCGTGTCAGAAGATTCTGCACGATGTTTTTGTCCGCAACGGAGTACCTGAGGGTGTGTCGTGTCTCATTAACGGCGACGCCAAAGCGGGGCAATGGCTTGCAGCCGATGAACGCATTCCACTCGTGTCCGCGACAGGATCGGTGCGCATGGGAAAGGCCGTGGCGCAGACTGTCGGGCAGCGTCTTGGGCGGCCGCTGCTGGAGCTTGGTGGGAACAACGCAATCATCATAACTGCTCACGCCAATCTCGACATGGCCATCCGCGGAGCCTTGTTCGGTGCCGTTGGAACAGCTGGACAGCGTTGTACAACCACACGCAGGCTGATCGTCCACGAAGACGTTTACGAAGAAGTGAAAGAGCGCCTGAAGAACGCATATGAACACCTTCGTATTGGAAATCCGCTTGATCCCGGAAATCATGTCGGACCACTTATTGACACCGCGGCCGTGAAAGCCTATAGCAGTGCTCTGAGAAAAATAAAGAGCGAGGGCGGCACCTTCGTTGTGAAAGGCGGCGTTCTGGAAGGTAAGGCATACCGGTCAGGGTGCTATGTCCGTCCCGCTATTGCCGAGGTGAAGCCTGAATTCAGCATCGTCCGGGAAGAAACGTTTGCGCCGATCCTATACCTTCTCCGGTTTAAGACTCTCGATGAAGCCATTGCGATCCAGAACGGAGTCCGGCAGGGCCTTTCCTCCGCAATTATGACAACGAATGTCCTCGAGATGGAGCAATTTCTCTCGCACGAGGGCTCGGATTGCGGCATAGCCAATGTAAATATCGGTACGTCGGGTGCCGAGATCGGCGGGGCCTTCGGTGGCGAAAAGGAAACAGGCGGAGGACGGGAGTCAGGGTCAGATGCATGGAAGATCTATATGCGCCGGCAAACAAATACCATAAACTACGGATCCACGCTGCCGCTGGCGCAAGGGATTAAATTTCATATTTAAGTGAAGTTTGGAAATCAAGTCCAAAGGCTTATTTTTAGTTGCAAAAGTTGAACGCACCAATATGACAGGAAAGAAATACCGCACCGTTATGCTCATCGATGATAATGAGATCGATAACCTCATCAATCAGAAAATGATCGAAGCGGCATCCATCACCGACAACATTTACACGCACACGGGAGCAAAAAGTGCGATCGAGTTTCTTAAGAATATGGAAAAACTCGACGTGGCCGAGCAGGTACTTCCTGATGTGATCTTCCTGGATATCGATATGCCGCTCATGGACGGTTTTCAGTTCCTCGACGAATTTGAAAAGTTGTCGAATATTGCCAAGAAGAAATGCAAGATCGTGATGCTCACATCATCGATAAATCCGCAGGACTTCAATCGTTCAAAAAAGTATGAGAACGTGAAGTTATACCTGAATAAACCGCTCTCTCACGAAAGCATTGTTAAGCTCGAGCTTTAACGCAGCCGGCAACAAAAAAGGCGTCGCGGTAGTAACCACGACGCCTTTTTTTGTTGGCTTATGCCACTAAAATTCCGTCAGCATCGAAACAAACTTGTCATCAAGCTTAATGAGGCGGGTTGGCGCAAAGTAATTCACCTGAATCGAGCCGAGGCGCGGTATTACTGCACCGATCTTTTTAGCTTTCTCCTTCTTGGCTTCGCTGGTTGCTATTTTCAGAATCTTGAGGAACAACTGAATGTTTTCACAGCTGTCTTTTCCGAACAGGCGTATCTGCCGCTGAATGCTGTTTGACAACTGATTGAAGAG
>CBKWFZ010000363.1:0-4686 GCA_966673785.1 uncultured bacterium | reverse complement strand
GGTATCCGGTAGATTTCTTCCTGATAAAGGGCTTCGAGTAACGGTTGGGCCGGGTTCATTCTTTGATATCAAAAATGGAACGTAATTCGTTTGCTTCCTGAGGTCGCATCCTCCCGGCAAGAATAAGACGAAGTTGGCGTCTTCGCAAGGCGCCATCGTAATACTCTTTGTCTTCGGGGGTTTCAGGTTCGATCTGCGGTACGTCAATAGGTCGCCCCATCTCGTCGACGGCGACGAATGTAAAATAGGCGCTGTTGCTTTCAATCTTTTGGTTGCTTGGGATATCCTCGGCTTCCACGTCGATGCGCACTTCCATCGATGAGTTAAAGGCCCGGGTTACCCGCGCCTTGAGGGTGACCACGTTTCCAAGGCGTATTGGATGTTTGAATGAAATATTGTCGACCGACGCGGTTACGACGATTCGGTTCGAATGTTTCTGGGCGGCAATGGCTGATACGATATCCATCCAATGCATAAGTCGTCCCCCCATCAGGTTATTCAGGGTATTGGTGTCGTTGGGGAGGACAAGCTCAGTCATGCTGATGAGAGACTCCCGGGGATGTTTTACTCGTTTTGACATTAAGGTTGATGAGATTCCGTCGCGATAATATAGGTGCTAATAATCGTTAGTTCGTGCAAAAATGTTAAAAAAACTATTGCAATCAACTGGATCATTTCATTATTTCGGCCCGGCATCATGCAAGCGATTCAAAACATATTCTCATACGATCTCGCGTCCGCGATGACTTTCCGCGCTTGTATTACGTTCACTACCACAACGATTACGGGGTAACCCGTCTCACAATCTACCCCTCCCTAACGGGATTATGCGGCTGCTCCAGGAGCAGATTCTCATTAACCAAAGAAACACAGAAATAGTAAAAACGCTGTCGTCATGTTTGTTAATGACGGCAGGCAAGACAAAACAAGGAACATGAAAATCTTGAAGTTTGGAGGTTCTTCTGTCAGTACCCCATCCCGTATACAGTCCGTTGCAGAAATCCGGGAGCCCTACGTAAAGCATCGCGCGGCGGTGGTCTTTTCCGCATTCGGAGGCATTACCGATTCACTCATTCAGATCAGTCAACGCGCGCTCACAGGTGATCAGTCGTACACACAAGCGCTCGCAGAACTCGAGAAGCGACACCTCGAGGCGGTCCGCGCGCTGGTAAGCGTCCAAAAGCAGGGCAGCATCCTGGCCCAGGTGAAGTTTACCATTAACGAACTTGAGGATGTCCTTCACGGCGTATATCTGGTAAAGGAGAGAACGCCGCGTACGCTGGATTATATGATGAGTTTTGGAGAACGCCTCTCGGCATACATCATTGCCGAAGCGCTCAGGGACAGGGGAATCGCGTGTGAATTCCTTGACGCCCGAAAAGTTGTGCGTACCGACAATCACTTCGGCAACGCCAAAGTCGATTTCGAGATTACGAACCGGCAGATACGGGAATATTTCGAGGCGCATCCTTCACTGCAGATCATCACCGGATTTATCGGTACCTCGGAAACCGGTGAAACAACGACACTGGGGCGAAGCGGTTCTGATTACACCGCGGCAATTTTCGCGGCCGCCCTTAAGGCAACTGACCTCGAAATATGGACCGACGTCGATGGTATGATGACCGCAGATCCGCGCATGGTGAAAAAAGCATTCACCGTGCCAAGCATGAGTTATGAGGAGGCTATGGAGCTTTCACACTTTGGTGCCAAGGTGATCTTCCCCGCGACCATGCAACCCGCGATGATCAACCGGATACCGATCTGGATCAAGAATACGTTCAATCCTTCGTTCCGGGGAACGGTCATTCATGCGGATGCGGCAAACGGAAAACTGATCAAAGGCATATCCTCGATGAACGGTATCAGTTTGCTCAACCTTCAGGGCAGTGGACTGCTGGGTGTGGTCGGTGCTTCCATGCGACTGTTTGCTACGCTTGCGCGGGAAAAGATAAACGTCATTCTGATCAGTCAGGCTTCGTCGGAGCATTCGATATGTTTTGCCATCGATGGCAACATGGCTCGTCTTGCCAAGAAGGCCATTGAAAAGGAATTTCAATATGAGCTGAAAAATGAAGAGATCGACGAGGTACAGGTGGAGGATGATCTTTCAATCGTAGCTGTTGTTGGTGATGGAATGAAACATAGTCCGGGTACCAGCGGAAGAATGTTCAGCGCCCTTGGACGCAACGGCGTTAACGTTGTCGCGATCGCGCAGGGCGCGTCCGAACGAAATATTTCAGCGGTGGTTCGTCAGGCCGACGTGGCCAAAGCCCTCAATGCCCTTCATGAGGCGTTCTTCCTTTCAGATCGCAAAGTAGTTAATGTGTTTCTCGTCGGGACCGGACTTATCGGGAAGGTGCTGTTACAGATGATCCGCGAGCAGTTTTCGAAACTTGCGTCTGAAAACCTCCTCGAGGTGAATGTCGTAGCCGTCGCCAACAGCAAGCGCATGCTGTTCCGCGAAGAGGGGCTTGATCCGGAGCGGAGCTTCGAAGAACTCGTCAACAGCGGTACTGCGATGAACCTGGAGATTTTCTGTAACGCGATGACCGACCTGAATCTTTCCAACAGCATCTTTGTCGATTGTACGTCAAGTGAAGAGGTCACCGAATACTATGAACGCATTCTGGCGGCGAACATCTCGATCGTTACGCCAAACAAGAAAGCAAATTCCGGCTCCCTTGAAAAATACCGGCGGTTAAGACAAACCGCGTTCAAGCGTGGCGTCAGGTTTCTTTATGAGACAAATGTCGGCGCCGGTCTTCCGGTGATCAATACCATGAACGACCTGCTCCTGAGCGGCGACAAGGTCATGCGCATTGAAGCGGTACTCAGTGGCACGTTGAATTTTATATTCAGCTCATTTTCGTCCGACAAGGCTTTCAGCGAAGTTGTGAAGGAAGCAAAGGCCAAGGGTTATACGGAACCGGATCCGCGCGATGACCTCAACGGTATGGATGTTGCCCGGAAGATACTTATCCTTTCCCGTGAGGCGGGATGGAATCTCGAACTCGACGATATCGCGGTTGAAAATCTTGTTCCCGAAGATTGTCGCGGTGAAATGAGCATTGATGAATTCTTTACCCGTCTTCAGCGGCACGATGGCTACTTTGCAAAACTGCTTTCCGAAGCCAGTGAACGCAGGGAAAAGCTTCGCTACATGGCGGTGCTCGATGAGGGAAAAGTGTCTATCGGACTGGGCGCTGTCGGTGAGCAGCATCCGTTCTATTCCCTGTCCGGAAGCGATAACATTATTCTGCTGACTACCGAACGCTATAACGAAAGACCTATGGTAATCCGCGGCCCCGGGGCGGGTGCTCACGTGACCGCTGCGGGCGTGTTCGCGGACGTTATACGAATCGGTCACTACTCCAAATAGAAGCACATGAAATCAGTAAGAGCATCCGCACCGGCAACCGTAGCCAATGTTTCCTGCGGATTTGATATTTTCGGATTTGCCGTGGAGGCGCCGGCGGACGAGGTGGAGGTTACGTTGACCGAAACCCCCGGTGTTGTAATCAAAAAAATCATTGGTGATGACGGGCGCCTTCCGGTCGAGGCGTCGCGCAATACGGCAGGGGTAGGGGTTGAAGCCTTTCTTAAAAGTATCGGCAGTTCATTCGGGGCAGAGATCGTCTTGCACAAGAACCTTCCGCTCGGAAGCGGCATGGGTTCAAGCGCGGCAAGTTCCGCTGCGGCTCTTGTTGCCATCAACGCCTTGCATGACAATCCATTGACGCGGGAGCAGCTGCTGCCGTTTGCAATGGAGGCGGAACGCATCGCATGCGGTTCGGCCCATGCGGATAACGTGGCGCCTTCCCTTCTCGGCGGGTTCGTGCTGATCCGCGGCTATCAACCACTCGATGTAACGACCATTCCAACTCCACCGGATCTTTTTTGTACACTGGTGCATCCCCACATTGAACTAAAGACAGAAGATTCGCGGCGCGTGCTCAAGCTTACAATTCCTATACGCGACGCCATAATCCAGTGGGGAAACATCGCGGGACTGGTTGCTGGTTTAATGAAGCCCGACTATGGCTTGATTTCGCGATCGCTTTTTGATGTAGTCGCAGAGCCGGTACGTTCGGTGCTCATACCCGGATTTGACGCGATCAAGGCACAGGCCGGAAAAGCCGGAGCGCTGGGGTGCGGAATTTCGGGTTCCGGCCCGACAATTTTCGCGTTATCGCGTGAAAGGGAAACGGCTGAACTCACCGGTGCGAACATCCGGGATCAGTTTACCCGACTCGGGCTGGACAGTGACGTATATGTTTCGCCGATCAACCATGCCGGCGCGAAGATCCTCAGTACCTAATTCTCCATTGACGACGCATGCATTTCTATAGCACAAACAACGCCTCCATTCGTGTATCACTTGAAGAGGCTGTCACCAGAGGCCTGGCTCCCGATAATGGCCTTTACATGCCGGAAAAGATCACACCGCTTCCGGAGACGTTTCTCGTCGGTGTTCGCGATCGAAGCTTTGCCGAAAATGCCTTCGGAGTCGCCAGTCATCTGCTTGGTGGAGCTATACCTGAAGACGAGCTGCGCGCCATCGTTGAACATACCGTCAGCTTTGACGCACCGCTTCATGAGGTTCAGCAGAATATTTACGCGCTGGAGTTGTTTCACGGACCGACTATGGCTTTTAAGGATTATGGAGCACGCTTCATGTCGCGT
>CBKWFZ010000362.1:0-4689 GCA_966673785.1 uncultured bacterium | reverse complement strand
CACCAATCAACACCATTCATTTCGGAGGTGATGAAGTCCCCGCCGGAGCCTGGGAGAAGTCGCCGGCGTGCCTGGCTTTGGTTGGAAGCGAGGCCGGTGTCAAAGAGGTATCAGACTTGTGGTACTACTTTTTTGATCGTGTCAACCGCATGGTCAGATCGAAGGGTCTTTACCTTTACGGGTGGGAGGAGGTCGCGATGAGAAAGACGAGCGTTGACGGGAGTGATCATTATGTTCCCAATCCCGCCCTTATCGGGGAGGGCATTCAGGTTGACGTATGGAATAATGTTCCGGGCCGCGGTTCCGAGGATCTCGCATATCGACTCGCCAATGCCGGGTACAAGGTTGTTCTCTCTTGCGTCAGTCATTTGTATTTCGATATGGCCTGCCACAAGTCCTTTGATGAGCCCGGCTACTACTGGGGTGGCTTTATAGATGTAGATAAACCATTTTCATTCATTCCTTGCGACTTTTTCAGGAATGTCCGTGCAGACCACCTCGGCAATCCGCCCGACACGTCCGCATTCCGGGGGAAGGAGCGACTAACGGAACACGGCAAGTCAAATATCCTTGGTATTCAGGGATTACTTTGGGGTGAGAACACGCACGGGCCAGAGCGCATGGAATACCAGCTGTTGCCAAAACTCCTGGGCCTCGCCGAGCGTGCCTGGGCTGCCGATCCACGTTGGGCAACGGAATCGGATAGCGTTCAATGCCGAAAGATGTACCGTGAAGCATGGTCGGCTTTCGCCAACGTACAGGGTAAGCGTGAGCTGCCTCGCCTGGATTACTATCACGGGGGATACAAATACCGTATCCCGTCACCCGGCGCTACGATCAGGAACAACAGGGTGGAAGCAAATGTCCAGTTGCCGGGATTCATTATCCGGTATACAACCGATGGAAAGGAGCCAACCGAAAAAAGCAGGGAGTACAGTGGACCCTTTCCCGCGCATGGCAGCGTGAAGCTTAAGGCCTTTAACCGCGAGGGACGAGGCAGTAAAACGACTACACTTGCAACGGAGTCGCGGTAGCTTATCGTTTCCTGAAAATTGCCCTGAAGATCAGGACGAAAGCAATTCCGCCAATGCACATGACGAGAAGTACCTCCGGCGTGATTTGATTGATCGCGTGCATCTGTAAGCGCTATAACCGAACGCGCACTTCAAATTTAACATCATTTTGAACATTGCCCGCTATCTGGTCGACGCCGCTTCCGATCGAATCGATATTTTCGTACCGCGTCGCGCCGAACCGGAGCCAGAATGTCCAGGTCTTGTTTAAGGCGTATTGGATCAATATGTAACGCCGGACACCCGTTCCGTTATACGCAGGCATTGCGTAGGACAACCAGACGTCATGTTCGTATAGGTATTGACGATTGTCGTAGTCCTGCGTATCGAACAGCGCATACCGGGCCGTCCAGCGAAATTTTCCGGTACGCCACACGATGTCCTGCGCAATCACGTTTCCGGAAGAGAACTGCGTTTGCCGTGTCATCGTGCTGAACTGCAACCGGGTTCTCATACGAAGCAATATGGATGGTTGATAGTCGAAGTTTATGGAAAAGTTTCGCTTGCGCACCGGCTCAAGGGTGTACAGCATTCCTTCCGGGGGAGACAAATTTCGTGATTTCATTTCTTCGCGCACCTGAAAGAAAGCCGATGCAACCCGTGATGGTTGCCATTGTACACGCACCAGCCATTCGTGTCCTGCCGAAGGCGCGTACGTACGAAATTTCAAAGCGTTGAACCTGAACAGATCAAAATAACCGGCAACCTGGATCTTTTTTCCGTGGCGGTATTTCCAGCCCCAGTAAAGGCCCGTTTCATTCTGCGGCTTCGTGTTCTCGGAAAACGCGGTTGCCCACACGGGTTGGTAATCGGGGCGATAATTCCTGTACAACAGGGATATATCCACGTTCGCGCTGACACTCATTAACGCTCCGGCAACGCTTGCCGATCCTTGTCCGAGCGTTTGCGCGGACTCAACAAAGAACGAGATGCTGTTCCAGTTATAGCCGGCGAAAATGCTGGCGTTGGTGTTCCGGCTCCCGCGGAATGTAAAATGATTGTACAGGAATTCGCGGGGCGAAAGGGGAGCGGCGAAGCGAATATGCTGGAACGCAATGCCCGCCTGAATCCGCCGGTTCGCGTACGTAAGGACACTCCCCATAACAGTTTCCTGAACCTTCTTGCGTCGCCCCAGTTCGGCGCGATTGCGATGAAGTCCGGTTGTTCCGATGGAACTGACCGCGGTGCTGTCTTCGTCTGCGATGGAACCGTCCCGACGGCTTGAAGAATAGAGACCGCTTATCGCGAAATGCTTATTTATCGCGAACGTCGCAGCAAGACCGTTCAGGCTTCCGCCTTCATATGCCGATGTGTACGGAACGAAACCAACGCCGGGACGTCTTGCGCTGGTGATCGTCTCAGCGCCCTTACCGAATCCAAGGCCGCCGCCCCATACGAGCCCCTGACCAAACTGCGCGGAGAAATTTCCCGCGACGATGTTCGATAACCGCCCTTTCCCGGAAAGCTGAAGGTGCCATGCATAGTGATCCATTCCGAATTGGCGCAGGCCTGGTTTCCACGCAACGCTTTCTCCGGCATCCTTTTCCGCCGTGATTCCAAAGCTGTAATCTCCCGGGCGAAATGATCTGACGCGTACAAGGATTCTCCCGGGGCTTCCGATAAACCGGACATCCTCCCGTTCATCTTTAAATCCTTTCTTTTGCTGAATGGCGTAATCGTACCGCACCATCACGTAGTGCTCTCCGTCGGTGATCATCCTTCGGAATAACGCCTTGTCTATGCGTTGACCGGGTTCGATGACCCGCGCGATTCGGGCAAGCTGTCGCGTCGTTTCAGTGTCGAACCCTTCAATGGTTTGTAATTCATAAATCGAAACCAGGTCACCGTTTTTCGTGCGATGTGCTATCAGGTTTTCGATCTGGTCATCCGAAAGTAAACCCAGCAAGCGCAACTGGTCGCGGCTGGCGCGGTTGAGGTCGACGGGATGCGCAAGCCACTGGGCATAGTTTTCCGCCGTCTCCGGATCTTCGCCCTCTTCATCCATTACGGTCAACTGGTTTTCCATTATGGTCTCGGGGTTCACCTCGTTGTCACGCTGACCATAAACAGACACTGGCGCGACGAAAGCGAGGACGAGTGTGAAGCGGCTCATTTCCTCTCTCTTTTCAGGAGTTGGAAACCCATCGACAATGCGTGCGCTATGGGCCAATCGGCGTGCCAGGAGAAGGCATAATCCATGGTAAACCGGCTTCGTGTAAGGCCGAAACCTCCGAATGCGGCTGCAGGATTAAGGTTGAATCCCGAACGGATCGCGAACTTCTTGTAAAACATGTACTCCGTTCCGACTTTAATGATCGGGTCGAAATCGAGATCCTTCTCTACTTCCACGGTCGCGAATAATTTCTTGCGATGACTTACAGCAATTGCTGCAGACATCATCGTCGGAAGTTTTTCTCCTTCTGCGAGTTCGGGCTGGATTATGTTCGTTATTCTCGCCCCGACCAATAACCATGGGGTTAGCTCCGCGATTCCTCCGGCCGAAAAGGACGCGACTGATTTGCCGCCAAACCCTTCCGTATGGAAGCGCATGTATCGGACAGCCGCGCCGAGGGAGGCAAGTCCGAACCGGTTGCCGTAAGCCAGCGTAATCAGTTGTTCATTGTAAAGGTCATCTCCGAAACGTGAGGCGGCAATAGCTGTTGATCCGATCTTCCAGGGGATGACGGCAAACACTCCCATGCGGTCGAATGAAGGAAAAGCCGCGATCCGTTCAAAGACGACGCCGGTTTGAAAGACTTCGATACCAGCAAGACCTGCAGGATTATTGAAGACCGACCACCCGTCACGGGTACATGTGGCAGCGTACCCCATAGCGTGAGCGCGGCCGCCGATGGCAGGGTGTACACTTTGGGCAATAGACGATTGCACAAGCGCTACGCATAGCGCAAATGAAAATAGATAATACACAACGGTTTTTTTTTAGCTGGATGAATGTAGAAAAAACAGCTTGCAAATCAAATGCAGGGAACGAAATGTTTCAGCTTGCGAATATCGTTGTTGGCGCATGACGCACTACCTGCAATGCAAGGTCGCGTCAGCTTTGATCGGATCGTGAACTAGAATTCTTTCTTGATGTGAAAGAAGAAGCCTCTTTCGCCTTCGCCGTTGTAGCTGTATTCAAATCGGAGAACAGCATCGTATGATCCAACGATGTCAATACCCCCTCCAAAACCAGAAAGCAATTTTCCGGTAAGCGGAACTCCGGCTGCGTAGTTCTCATAGTTTCTCACATATCCGAGGTCCGCATACGTCTTCAGGTAAATGGATATCGGAATATGGCGGAACTGTTCGATCGGCATCGCCGCCCAGTGATACCGTCTTGAGAAAATACGTTTTTTGAACGTCGTCTTCGCTGCCGCATACGCCGGGCCTTCGATCACGTAAACTTCATAGCCCCGGATAAACTGGGTACGATAACCTAGCGCGCCGTAATTGAAATAGGGCAGATCGTCAGGGGTTGAAATGTAGCCGATGAAGTTGTTCGAGAGGTAATAGTTTTTACCGAGATCAAAGAACTTCGCGAACGTCGCAGTCGCTTCTGTTTTGCTCAGGTCGTCGTTGTCGGTCAGGCCACTCCTCGATAGGCTGCCATGAA
>CBKWFZ010000361.1:0-4706 GCA_966673785.1 uncultured bacterium | reverse complement strand
GAAAATAACGGCGATGACGTGGTAAACTCCGTGAGTGCTCCGGCTTTGTATGTCCGCAGATCCAGATCAAAACTGATATCGGAACTCGTGGGACCGTTCTGATGAATTTCGACGGCCACAACATTTTTACCCGGCTTGATCTTTCCTGCAGGTATTGAAAACGAAAGGTAGGTCGTTTCGGAAGGAATTGCGTGTAACGCCACCGTTGAATACGTCACGGTTCCGGCAGGCATGTTTCCGCGATAGACTTCCTCGCCGTTAAGGTAAACCACGACACCGTCGTCATAAAGCACGGTACCGGAAAGCACGCCAAAACCGGTGGTGTCACTCACCTCCACTTCCTTTCTGAAATACGTGGTGATCCGCTTGTTTGACGGATCACCCCCAAAGCTTACTACGGTGGCTTCATCGCCATCGCCATAGCCCAGCTGCGCGTTTCCCTGAGACCACGCTCCATCCGCGTAGTCGGAACTCATCCAGTCATTCGCCGGAACGACGCCGCCATCAAAATAACGCCAGCCCGATCCGCGGTCGATAATTGGTATTTCAGTGCTTTCCTGTTTTGTAATGCGGTAGTGCGAGAACCGGTAACCGGGATCCGGCGACGGGGCAACTTCGAAGGGAATGCCTTTGAAATAAATGGCATCCGTCACCTCATTGCTCGTGATGCCGTTCAGATTAACCTTACCACTACCCGCCGGGAAAGCGGCTGCCGAAATCCGGACTCTCTCATGCAAACCAAAAAACGCGGGAATGTAAGACTGCATGAAAGCGTTGCGCTCGCGGGCGAAAATTCTCAGTCGCTCCACCTGATTGTGCCAGTTGACTACAGACTGGTTCCATCGGGTAGCATGATAAGGCATCTCAGGCGCTATCTTTTCCTGGAAGTCATCGATCATTCCAACGACACGTTCGGGGCTGAACGTAGTGCTTAGCGACGTGGTCATCGTCTGGATCAGCTTGTTTCGGAATATGTTGTTCTGCAACAAGAGCCTTATCTGCAAAGTTGCCCAGGGCGGGTTGGGCCAGCCCGGCCCGTTGGTGGCAGTGGCGAAGTCGAGCGTAGGATGTGTCGCGTAACTCTGATCGCTGTACAACCCAAATCCGAAATCCGTATCCCAAAGTATCCAGCGAAACTTTCCTCCAGTCGATCGTTGTCGCCAGAACTTCACGTTATTTCCCGGCCAATCGGTATTCCCGTAATAAATTTCCGCAGTGAGGTAATTGATGAATTCCTGAACATCAATGTAGCGACTAATGAAACCGAACGCCTCATCCGCCGAAAGGTCGACTTTTTGAAGGCTGTCGATAAACATATCATAATGCGCCCTTGAGCCTTCGAGTGGATTGCCCCATGTTTCGATAAGATCAAGGTCGTCGCGGCTGACTCCATAATTCGACTCGATATAATCGGCATCGATCTTCTCGCGGATATTCTGAATTCCCCAGTATTGACCATTGATGAAAACGGTAGACGGTTGATAGTCCATGTAGTCAATATCCATCTGCCCAACGGGAAGTTTTTGCATTAGCGCGTCGCGAAACAGGGTGTACCAGAAATCATTCCCGCTGTTTCTGAGCATCAGACCGCCTACGCTTCCGTAATTCTTGTCGGCAAAGAAATCATGATCGATAGTTTTCTTCCCGTACTTGTCACGTGCTTTGATCACCAGCGATTTTTGCGGATTGTTCCGGCTGCAGGCGCCGCCGATCCGGATGTCGACACCATGGTCAAAGAATCTTGATCCGTTGGTATTGAAGTATTCAAAGACGGCGTGCCGGTCCCAGTCGCGGTTCCAGTTCACATTCCGGTCGGTACAGTTTCCGGTTATGCCGTTCGTGCCGTCGACATAGATCCCGATTGTATTGTCGTTCAGATATGCAGGGCGCAGGGAAAGCGAAACAACGGGCAGGGTAAACGCCCTTTCATTAATAAAATATGTTGCGACTTTCGTCCGGCTGGGAAGGTAACCATCGAGAAACGCTTTTGCCTTGACCGTACGTGTCGATGATACCGAAATGGGCTGCGTGTAAAGCGTAGACGCCGCGTTAGGCTCGGAGCCATCCGTCGTGTATCGTACCTGAACGCCGTTGACCGGGTGAGTGATGCTGAGCTGCTGCGTACCCGCGTATCGTCCCGCTGCTATTGAAAACGAAAGATCGTCCAGCGTGGCGACTCCGGTCGGGGAGTTGTTTCTCGAGGCGGGAGATGGATAGACCAGGAACCCTGTGACATCGTCGCCGTCAGCAATTCGTCCATACGAAACGTTGAGAGGAAGGGCCGGCAGTACCATGCGGTCGATTTCCGAGAGTCCGGAATTTGAAAGTACTATCGTCTCGCCATCCGGATCAACGCTGAAATTTGCATGCAGCCCTGTATCGCGGCCATCACACCAGATCAGTTTGTAACCACGGGCGGGAATGGTCGTGCCAAAAGGAATCCGCCATTTGTTTCTGAATGCCGGATCGTCCGAGAGGTAAAACCCGCCTACATCGGCGGTAGTACCCGCGGTGTTGTACAACTCAATCCAGCCTTCAAAATTGAAAAAGTCGGGGTCATGTATAATGTCGCCATTGGCGGAGCATATCTCATTGATCAATACCTGCGCATGTGATGAAAGACACGTTAGGAGGATAATGACGGGAATTAGTAAAAATTTCTTCATAGATAACCTGTACGCCTAATAATTCAGCACACACCCGGCCCGGAGAAGCTGGTACCTGCTGAGACAAAGTACGATCAACGCGGCCAATAATTAACCGAGAGCGTTCGCAACCGATCGCAAAGCTGCGATCACATTTCCGTCGACAGTACGTACCAGAAACTCACTGGCTTCATCGGAACCCATCGGAAAATTTCCGGAACCGGTAAAGCTCATTAAACTATCCCGATATTTCGTCGCGGATAAATGAATCTCCCGAACGCCTGTATTCCGGATAATCGCTCCGGCGTTGTCCACGTTAATACCAGAACCGGGCATGATGGTAATCCGATCCGCGGCCTTTTCTACCAGCGCGCGAATCAACGGTATGCCTTCAAACGCTTTATGTTTATGACCAGAGGTCAATATACGGTCGAACCCGGCCTCGATACAATCTTCAAGTGCCTCCAACGGATCCCTTGTCCTGTCAAATGCGCGGTGACAAGTCACCTTCATGGGACGGGCTCTTTCAATCAGCTCACGACATCGTTTTGTATCTATCCGTCCATCCGGCGTGAGTATCCCGAAGACCACACCATCGACACTGAGTCTCTGGAACTGCACAAGGTCCCGCTTCATTGCATGGAATTCGTAACTACTGTAGTTGAAATCTCCACCGCGGGGACGAATCATTGCAAAAAGATCGATGCTGATGTTTTGCCTCGTGACTTCGACCACGCCGTACGACGGAGTAGTTCCTCCTGCGCCCGGATCCGCACAAAGTTCTATCCGGTCAGCCCCTCCTTCCTGTGCCCGGAGTGCCGATTCTATGTTGTAAGCAACGATTTCGATAGTAAGCAATTGCGTTGTTTTTTCAGGGCAATCTACGAAAAGTGGCTTTTCGCCGTATGAAGTTTATTGCCTGATTGGGTATGCAGGGCATAGGTGAATCCAGACTGCAGGCAATACGCGCCTGTATTTCCATTTCTGTCCAAAGCAAGGAATCCAACCTGAAGGGTACGGGCTTTGTCCGGATTACGTCTCACTATCCGGAGCACCGCTTCACGGCACGCTTCATCCGGTGTCCGCCCCTGTCTCATGAGCTCGACCACGAGGTGCGATCCGACAATTCTGATAACCTCCTCGCCCACCCCCGTCGCCGTCGCCGCCCCAACTTCGTTATCGACATACAATCCGGCGCCGATAATCGGTGAATCGCCAACACGACCGTGCATCTTGAACGCCATACCGGATGTGGTACACGCGCCCGAGAGGTTTCCACTTTCATCGAGTGCCAGAATTCCTATGGTATCGTGATTCTCGATATTAATCACGGGTTTGTATTCCGACTTTTCCGACCACTGTTTCCAGGCTTTCTCAGCCTCCGGCGTAAGCAGCTTCTTCTTTTCAAAACCCTGTGCGAGCGCAAACTGAAGTGCGCCGTCGCCGACAAGCATCACGTGAGGGGTTTTCTCCATCACGGCACGCGCCACACTCACGGGATGGACGATGTCCTGCAGGAACGCGACAGATCCGCAATTCCCGTTTTCGTCCATGATACAACTGTCAAGCGTAACGAATCCGTCGCGGTCGGGTAGCCCCCCGTATCCGACTGAAGATTCAGTAGGATCTGCCTCCGGAACTTTGGCACCGGCTTCAACGGCATCAAGCGCACGACCACCGGAACCGAGCACTTTCCATGCGGCGACATTCGCCGCCATCCCGAAATTCCACGTTGAAATTACCACAGGTTTTCGGGACGGAGTAGCTGGTGCTCCAAGTGCAGGTGAAAGACCAAGGGCCGCGCCACCTGCCGTGACAGATTGAATAAAACGCCTTCGGGAAGTCATGGAATAAAAAGCAAAGGTTCAAAGTACCAAAAAGTCGCCATTATTCAATTACGCGGCGGGCTTTTCGGTAGGTCTTCTGGTAGTAGTCGGCAAAGATGTTGACTTCGCACACGCCGATCTTCGACGAGGCGTGGATGAACTTGATGTCATTTTTTCCGCGTACCTCCGTGACAAGCCCGACATGGGTGATCTGCTTACGCTTTCTGCCCGTGGC